>DAITPI010000012.1:0-9508 GCA_036833655.1 Anaerolineales bacterium
TCCTTCCGGGGGCTATGGTAAAACAAACAGGATTTGTCGTATTCCAAAGGAGCATCAATGAAAACCTGGAAGTATCTTCTCGGTCCCATGCGACCGCCCTTTCTCATTCTGGCGCCGGCTTGCGTGCTGGTGGGGCTTGGTTCCGCTTATCTGCAAACGGGTCAGATCAACTGGTGGTACTTTGTCCTGGCGCTGATTGCAGGGGTCTCCGCGCACATCAGCGTGAATGCGTTCAACGAGTACTTTGACTTCAAAACAGAGGTGGACGCTCACACCCAGCGCACGCCCTTCAGCGGCGGTAGTGGAACGCTACAGGCGCATCCTGAGATGGCAAAAAGCACACTCGTCATGTCCTGGGCGACGCTTGCCATCACGGGATTGATCGGTTTGTACTTTTTATATGTGTGGGGCTGGAAGGCGCTCCCGATCGGGATCGCAGGTCTGGCTTTGCTCTACGGCTACACCGTCTGGATGGTCTACCAGCCGGCTCTGTGCCTGATCGCCCCGGGCCTCGGCTTTGGTCCGCTGATGGTGCTGAGCACCCATTTCGCCCTGACGGGGACGTTCAGCTGGCAGGCGTTGATCGCTTCCCTGGTCCCGTTCTTCCTCGTGAGCAACCTGCTTCTGCTGAACCAGTTCCCCGATGTGGAAGCCGACCGCACTGCCGGACGCAGGCATTTCCCGATCCTGCTAGGGCGCACGCTCAGCGGCTACATCTATATTGCGTTCCTGATCGCCGCCTACATGGTGGTGGTCCTGGGCGTGTTTTTTGGATTCCTGCCGCCTTACAGCCTGCTTGCCCTGTTGACGCTCGTCTTCGCCGTACAGATCATTCGCAATGTGCTGGCGAACTCGGAAAATATCCCGGGCTTATTGCCTGCGATGGGACAGAACGTGATCGTCAACCTGCTGACGCCTGTGCTGCTCGCCATCGGGCTGTTCATCGGCTAGCTGTCGTTGTCTTGCGCACATAGAATCGGACTGGCGTAGCGCGCCAGTCCGATTTTCAGTCCTGATAAAGAGAAGTCCTGTCACGGGCTAATCAAGTTCCTGGTGCACAACATCGGAGCATAGCCTTGCGACACTGCGCGCAGGCGCAGTGTCGCAAGGCTTTCACACCAGAAACTAATCAAGGAGAATCACTGCGCGAAAGAAGTAGAGCAGCAGGCTGACAATCGCAATCGCCACGTGGGGAAGCATGGCATTGAACCTGAACATGTACCTGAGCGTCTGATCTTTCTCTTTATCGTATGCCTTTCCCCACGTGGAGTAAACCTGAAGCGGGATTTCTTCCCCTTCCTTGTCTTCGGCAAAGGCTTTCTCGATCTGCTTGATCCGAACAACAAAGAAATAGGAGAGCCCGCGCCAGTACCCCTCCAGCACCCAGAACATGAGCGCGGCAGCGCAGGTCAGCAGGAGAATGTTTTTGTTATAGACGAGTCCCGCGCCGATCGTTGCGAGAGCCACGGTCACCGACCAGTTCTTGATGTTCAATCCCTTCTCGTCGATATCTTCGTAGAACTGCTGCAACATCACATATTCGTCTTTGAGCAATCCGGGGTAGCCTGTTTTTTCCATAGTGTTATTCCATGCTCGTGCTACTGACCGATCCACGCTCGGATCTGGCTGGGTGTCACGGGTTCCTGCAAGAGTCGCGCGAAATATTCATCGCGATCCACCCGCGCAAAGAGCTCTTGCAAAAGCTCGCGTCCCACGTGATAGGTAAAAATGTAAGAGCGGTAGAGCGGATTCGAAATGAACTTGATCGTTTGCTCCGCCAGCTTTTCGGTGCTCAATTCAAATTTCTGTAAGTAGGATTTGACCTCCTCTTCACTTTTCTTTTGATCATGGAACATAAAGGCTGCATTTCCCCGCACGCCCGCTAACCTGGCCCGGGCGCGGCTGATTGCCATCATTCTTGCGGCATCCACCTGCGACAGACCGGCGCGTGGCAGGATTTCCTCCGCGTACCACGCCTCCAGCTCAGCATCCGGCAGAATTGTCTCCAGGGCAGTGGTTGCGATTCCTTCGGAGATGACACAGGAGGGCGAATTGATCAAGGTGAGTACATGCTCTCGATAATTCCTCTGGCGGATCAGCTTTGCCTCTTTCATAGCAAGCTCGGTGTGATGACCCGGATATCCTTCATGGGCGATCAGGTCCGCCGGCCTGGTGACTTCAAGGGGCAGATCCGTGTTGATCGCAATGCGTGACTTGTATTGCCCCAGATACCAGTTGTATGCTCCCCAGGGCTCTTTGGATACGAAATCGAGGTGGAAGGATTCGCCCTCAGGCAGGTTGAATTTCCGCCGGGTGAGTTCTCGCAATCTGTTTGCAATGCCAGGCAGGAGCTCTTTAATCTTGTCAATGGGAAGCTCGAGAGATTTCCTCCAGCTATCCAGGCGCTGCTTCACGGAGTCGCCCGGTGGCAGGAGCTCATCCAGCTGCTTCTGGGCTTCCAGGAAATGTGCCTCGTCCTTCCAGCCGGGCTGTACATCGTAGAGCACTTCGACTTCTTCGGCAAGGGGAATTTGTTCGCCGTCGAGCAGCCGCAGACTCATCTGCATCGCGCGGACCTGAAGCGCAAGAAAGTCCCTGCGCTGCGGATCGAATGTGTCTGCCTGAGCGATATCGCCGGCGAGCCGGTCTGCTCGTTCCTGCAAGCCGTGCAGGGGCAGCTTGCCCGCCTGCTTTGCTGCCTCTGTCCATTGAGTTGGCCCAAAATACGAGTCTACATATCCCGGCAGATGCTCGTTGATCGCCAGCGCCAGCCTGACGTATTCCTCATCCAGGGGTAGATCATCGTTTGTCATTTTTGTCCTATGTTCGCTCTACTGGAAAGCACCTCGATAACACGGAAGCCGCATGGAAAGAACGATTCAGGGCTCCACACCGACCACGCCTCCCAGCGCGTTCATTTTCAAGGTCCAGGTGCTGCCGACACTGAATTGCTGGAACTCCGAGACCGTATCGGGTGAATAGGTTTCGCGCTCTCCATCTTCTTTCATAAAAGTCACAGTGAGATCCGCGGACTCATTGCCGAGCCGCTGCCCGCTGGAGACATTCGGGCTTTCGTAAACAGGGCGGAGGTCGTTACCGTCCAGTGTGTAGGTCTGGATCGTCGTCCACTCGTCGACCGTGTAGGAGCAATACTGTTCCGTCTCGGTGTGACATTCCTCCACAACCTCCGAATAGCCGTTGCCCTTGTCGATGGTCTTCTGCTCACACACGTCCCGGCTCTCATCACGGCAGGAGACGTCGTAAGCGTCAGATGGCGGGCTGCCGCGCTCGTTGTTGTGGTCCACGGCGCGGATCTCCTGCACCGGGACAGAGGTCTGCCAGTGCACGTCCACCACCGTCGCCTGCACCGATTTGGAGGGGAAGAAAAATAACGTCCCAACGACCACGCAGCAGATCGCAATGGCTGCCAGGATTCCGCCGATCAGCAGCCAGTTTGTCTTCTTCGCTGCGAGTGGCTTACCCATGCTCATACCAGCCACGGGGGTTTGCGGTGCCAGGGTGGGAGCCTCAATCTTCGGCAACGGGGATCCGCACTTCGAACAGACCGCGTTGCTCGCCGGGTTTTCCGTCCCGCAGTTGTCGCACACAATGATCTTGGGCTGCTGTGCCGGGGGCGGCGCCTGCATAATGCGCCCGGCCTCGCGCGCTTTGCCTCCGGTCAGGTCGCCGCCGCATTGGGAGCACGTTTTCGCGTTTGCAGGATTGCGTGTTCCACAAAACGGGCAGTGGATATCGGCACCGGCTTTGGCGGCTTCGATCTGTTTTTCCTCCGCGACAAAATCCTGTTGCGCAGGCAGCTCGAACTGCACGTTTTCGGGTTGCGGGGCCCCGCAGTTTTCACAGGCTTTGACAGCGCCCTTGTTACGAGTGCCGCAGTTCGGGCAGGTCCATTCATTCTGGATGTAGCCGAGAGTTCGTCTGCTTGCCATGATGATCGCTCCTTATCTGTCGCGCGCAATTATAAAAGATGAGCGGTAAATTTGAGTTTCATTTCCGATTGCGTGATCATGGTTGGAACCCGTGCCAACGGAGGATTTCTTCGATGCGGGCAGCGTAATCCGGTTCTGTATGCGGATTGGCATCCCCGGCTTTCAATTCCCCCCTGCCTGTTAATGCGACGAAGGATGCTTCCGCCCCGTTGGCGACGTTGAGCGGGTCATAACCGCCTTCCAGCACAAAGACGATTTTGCCGGCGCAATACTCTTCGGCAAGCGCCATCGCCTTCCGGGCAAGCATCAGATAACCCGCGGTCGACAGTCCCAGCGTAGTGATCGGGTCGGTCCAGTGCGCGTCGAAACCCACCGAAACAAGCAGCAGATTTGGCTGGAACGCCTTCACAAAGGGGATGAAAATCCGCTCAGCCACCCGCTCATAGACCTGGTCCCCGGCTCCCGCAGGCAACGGCACGTTGACGACCCTCCCCCTGGCGTGGGGGGCATCGTCGATCCAGCCGGTGCCGGGATAGATTCCCCACTGATGGGTCGATAGAAACGCTACCCGCTCATCGTTGAGGAAGGCTGCCTGCGTCCCGTTCCCATGGTGGGCATCGTAGTCGATGATTGCGACGCGCTCGACGCCGTTGGCAAGCGCTTCACGCGCTGCGATCGCCACATTGTCGAAGAGGCAAAACCCCATGGCGCGGTCCGGTTCGGCGTGATGCCCGGGCGGGCGGACGATAGCAAACGCATTGCCTGCCTCTCCTCGGATCACCGCGCGCGTGCAGGTCAGCGCTCCGCCTGCAGCCAGCAGCGCGTCCTCGAACGAAGAGGGCGTCACGTACGTCGGGGCGTAGTCAATGATCGCCGGCGCCCGTTCTCTACAGATGCGTTCCAGCGCCGCCACGAGTTTCGGATGATGCACGCGAGCGATCTCTTCGCGCCTCGCGGGGCTGACCTCCAATGCCTCCGCATCGAATGTTCCTAACCTTGGCTCCAGCTCTTCAAACCGCCCCGGTCGTTCCGGATGATCCGGATAGGCATGTCCCGGCGAGGGCACGTAGGTATACACCGTGTTCATACTTGAATTATAGTCACCAAAACCCCGACCCGTAACCGAGCTCTCCGCCGTGGGTCCGGCGTGTGGCAGTCTGCTGAGGGTATGGAGGCCAAAAAGGACCGCCGCCTCGCTAGCATGGGGGGGACATGCTAGCCGCAGGCGGCGGGCAGACACCTAATACCAATAAAGGGAGGGCAGGTGTCGATGCATCCACTATACCCCCGATCGGAAATACAGACATTAAACAAATATTAGAAATCGCACAGAAATTGTCCATAATCACCCCCCAAATTTCTTATTGTGGTTTCGTTCCTCAAAAAGCTTCAGCCAGTCATCCACTTCCCGGGGTGAGAGCGTCCGCTCACCAGCGGGCTTGGGAGCCTGTGCGCGCGCCTGTCCCAATTGTGCTGCAAATGACTCCGAAGAGAGCACTTCTGCAGAGACTGCACGTGTCTCGGCCTGGACCTGCCGATCGGAGGAAACAACCGTCCAATTGCGCGCTGCATTTCTCAGGGACCTTAATCGCTTGCGGATGGCATCATCGGCAGTGGATCCCAGTCGCACAAAATGCGCGGTGACGGCGCCCAGCTTCCGGGTCCCGGACTGTCCGGCGGGTGCCCCGTCGAAAAAGACCTCGACTTGCCGGCGCTCCCGACGACAGAACTCTTGCAGGATGTGGATCAGCTCCAATTCATCATCCACCGAGTCGAGTCGCAGCCCCAGTTTGGGAATCAAATTATGTCCATCGATCAGATAAGGCATATCCTATTGTACCCGGGCGATAGCGTCGCCGAGGTCAGCCTGGTAGGGTAGGGTTGACTCGTTTTGAGGCGAAATGAGTTATATTTCGTATATGAGATAGATGCCCTGGCAAGGGCATCTCTTGACGTGTGTTTTATAATCGAACGCAAGCTTCACTGACTCCATCGCTGCCAACCGTGCCTGCGTTCGATAGGAGATAAAATGTCTGATAAGAATCCTCGTAAAGTTGTAATTTCCCAACAGGGGGGGATGACGCGCGACTTTGTCAATCGCGTTAAGCTGATCTTGAAACTGATGGGCGATCCGCGCGTGAGCCCGTGGGTAAAGCTGATCCCGATCGGGGCAATTGCTTATCTTGTCTCACCGATCGATATCATTATGGGTATTCCGGGCGTGGCGGCATTGGATGATGCGGCCGTTCTCTGGTTTGGCTCAAATGTGTTTATCGAGTTGTGCCCTCCCGAAGTGGTACAGGAGCACATGCGGGCGCTGGGCAGTAACCTGACCGATACTTCAGATGAAGTGGTTGACGTGGAGCCCACGGACGTAAACGATCCTTGATCCATGAAACGATTCATACTTGTCTTTCTATTTGTCCTGGTGGGGTGTAATGGACAGGGAACGCAATTACCTCCTCTAACAACGCCGACTGCTGCTTCCGTTACCGAAACTTCCCTCCCGCCGACCACCGTCCCCGCGACGGTCAGTGCTCCATCCGAGCCGGCTCCGGCCACAGAGACGCTTGTTGCGACCGATACAGCCGCGAGCCCGGCGACGTTCCCCGACCCCGGAGCGTACGACTGGCAGATCATTGTCGAAGGCCTCCAGCGTCCGGTGGACCTGCAGCCCGATGGCTCGGGACGCCTGTTCGTAGTCGAAAAAGCGGGACGCATCCGCATTCTCGAGAACGACCAGTTGGTGCAAACGCCATTCCTGGATATCACCGATCGCGTGGGCAGCAATGGCAACGAGCAGGGTTTGCTTGGGCTGTCGTTTCATCCTGGATATCAACAGAACGGCCGCTTTTTTGTAAATTACACCGATCTGAACGGCGATACGGTGATTGCACGTTTTCAGGTCTCGAGCGATCCCAACGTGGCGGATCCGAATAGCGAGGTCAAGCTGCTTGGCGTGGATCAGCCTTATGCCAACCATAACGGAGGCGTCCTTGCTTTCGGACCAGATGGTTATCTGTATGCTGGCCTGGGCGACGGCGGCTCCCAGGGCGACCCCAACGGGAATGGCCAGAATACGGGCGTGCTGCTCGGCAAGATCCTGCGTCTGGATGTGGACTCAGCCGAACCGTACGCGGTTCCTACGGACAACCCGTTTGGCAACGAGATCTGGGTGTACGGCCTGCGGAATCCCTGGAGGCTGTCGTTCGATAAGACAATGGGCGATCTCTACATTGCCGACGTCGGCGGCAGCCAGTGGGAAGAGGTCGATTTCCTGCCGGCGGGGTCGCCCGGTGGCACCAATTTCGGCTGGGACCATCGCGAGGGCGCGCACGACTACGAGGGAGGCGGCCCCGAAGGCATGGTGGACCCGGTTGCAGAGTACAGCCACCAGGAGGGCGGCTGCGCCATCACGGGCGGATACGTTTATCGCGGCGCCTTGCCGGAGTGGAACGGCATCTACCTCTACGCAGATTACTGCACAGGCTTTATCTGGGGCTTGACGAACACTGGTGATGGCTGGCAGAGCCAGCGCCTGTTCGATCTGGATGTGACGATCACATCCTTTGGGCAGGATCAAGCCGGTGAGCTGTATCTTCTCAGTGATAATGGAGGAGTCTTCCGCCTGGTCAGCAAGTAGCAAGACATCCAGGAATTTTCGTTGGAACATACAAGTTAAATCGGGTAAGTTCTATCCATATAGGTGGATTGTCATCTCAAATCATGACGCCTGTCACTGGCAGGCGTCTCTTATTTGTCATACAATGACTTCGTAATCTGGAGGTGCTTAATGGCTCGGAAACAGTGGTATGTAAGCAAGATCCGTTATTGCGAACATGTCGGCCACGAGATCGCCCTGGAAACCCAGGTGGTCCTGCCTTCTGAATATATGCCCGAGCAACCCCCACGCATCGTCGCCCGTCGCTGCTCGAACGCAAGCGAGTGTAATGGCATCGACAAGCCGACGTGCGCCTGGTGCGGAACCAATCCTGATTACCGTCCTGTGTAAACGGAGTAGGCCATTCAATAGCCTCCTTTGTTAAAAACTCTCTCCTCCCTCTGAGTTGGTCTTGGCTGCCCCGCCCGCGATGGCGGGGTATGCCGTTAATGGTATAACGAGGGCGGAATTCCTGTGAGAGTCCCCATTTTTCTTGGAATCTTTGCTTGCGCGATCGTGAGCCAGGCTTGTGGCAATGCAGCCGCGAGCACCTCCATGCCATCTGCCGCTGTGGCAACCCCAGCATACACAATTCAGCCAGGGATCGCTTCCACATTCACCCCGGTCGTGGCATCCACAAGCACGCAAATCCCTGCAATTCCGCCAATTCAGTCGTGTGACCAGTGGCAGTCCTGGCCTGTCCTGCCTGCCGTGAGCGAGGAGATGCAGGCCCTCTATCAGCGCGGTCAGTTGACCGGCAACAATCCGCGGGCGTTCTCCAGGATCGGCGATGGGGAGATCTCCGCCGAATGGTTCTTGACCATGTTCGACCAGGGTCAAGGTTATTTTGATCTGGGACCGTTCCAGGATCTGACCCGCGCGATCGAGTACTTCCACGGCTCGTTCGGGCGGATCGGTATCGCTGCCAGGCGCGGCTTCAACACCGAGCGGATCCTGGATCCGGCCTTGAGCGATCCGAAGCTCTGCGAAACTGGTGAGTCGCCGCTAGCCTGTGAGCTGCGCCTGCAGCAGCCTGCGTTTGCCCTCGTATCTCTGGGCACGAACCAGGTCTGGCAACCGGAGGAATTCGAAAGCGGGATGCGGAAGATCCTGGACGTGCTGATCTCGCAAAGCGTGATTCCGATTCTCTCCACCAAGGGCGACAACCTGGAAGGCGATCACCGCATCAACCGGACGATTGCCTGTCTGGCTCAGGAATATGATGCTCCGCTCTGGAACTTCTGGGCCGCCATCCAGCCGCTCCCTAATCATGGGTTGCAGCCCGATCTTGAGCACCTGACCTACGGCATTCCTGATTTTGACGATGAGCGCGCCATGCGATCTGCCTGGACCGTACGGAATCTCACCGCCCTCCAGGCGTTGGATGCAGTCTGGAGAGCGGTCACTGCCGGGCAGTGATTTGGACTTGACACTCCCATTGTTTCGGAGATAATTACAGCCAGAAAACAAAGGCTGTGACAGAGGAAAGTAGACTGAGGCAAGCCGCCAGAGATGTGCATGGAAGTCGCTGCGAGTGCACTCGACCGAAACCAGTTGAAGTTCCCTCCCGAGCCGCAAAGGTGAAGGGCGCCCTGCGCCTTGTAGTCTGAGCCGTGTTCTCGACGTTATAGGAGAGGCTGATGTTAGTCAGCACAAAGAGAATTACTCCCACTGGATGGAGTGATTAATTTGGGTGGTACCGCGGGATGCCAAAGCGCCTCTCGTCCCATAGTGGATGAGAGGTTTTTGTTTTGTCAAAGTCGATATTCGATATCGGAACATCGAATTACGGAGGTCCGAATGCTCGATAAATTGAATGATATTGAAAGAGCCGCACTGGACGCGCTGCAAGCAGTCCATGACCCGGCGGCGCTCGAAGCTTGGCGCGTGGCAAACG
>DAITPI010000012.1:9608-22730 GCA_036833655.1 Anaerolineales bacterium
GCGCTGCAAGCAGTCCATGACCCGGCGGCGCTCGAAGCTTGGCGCGTGGCAAACGTGGGCCGCAGCTCGCCGCTGATGCAGGTGTTTGGCGAGCTCGGGAAACTCTCGAAAGAGGAGCGGCCCGCTGTCGGGGCGGCTGCGAACCGGGTGAAGGTGGCGCTCGAGTCTGCGCTGGCGGAACGCGCCGAGGCGATCAGAGCCGCGCAGCTGGCAAAGTCCCTCGAGGAGGAAGAGCTCGACGTGACACTGCCCGGTCGGGGAGTCCACCTGGGACGCCTGCATCCCTCCACACAGCAGCTGCGCCGCGTGCTGGACATCCTGGCAGAAATGGGCTTCCAGGTCTATGTCTCGCGCGAAGTGGAAACGGACGAGATGAACTTCCAACTGCTCAACTTCCCGCCGCACCATCCGGCGCGAGAAATGCAGGATACCTTCTTCGTGCAGACGGAGGGGCGCGGGGATAATCCCATCCTGCTGCGCACACAGACGTCGCCGGGACAGATCCGTGCGATGCGCGAATTCGCTGCTATGGACCCCGAAAACCCACCGCCGATCCGGATTGCACTCCCCGGGATGTGTTTCCGCTACGAGCAGATCACTGCCCGGTCCGAGATCCAGTTCAACCAGGTGGAGGGCCTGGTCATTGGTGAGAACGTCACGTTCGCCGATCTGAAGGGTACGCTGGTCGATTTTGCGCGGCGCATGTTCGGGCAAAATGTGCGGACGCGTTTCCGCGCCTCCTACTTTCCGTTCACGGAGCCATCCGCCGAGATGGACGTGGAATGTTTTGTTTGCGGCGGAAAGGGCTGTCCGGTCTGCAAGAACTCGGGCTGGCTGGAAATTCTTGGGAGCGGCATGGTCCACCCGATCGTCCTGGAAAACGGCGGATACGACCCTGCGCGTTACTCCGGCTTCGCCTGGGGCATGGGACCGGAGCGCCAGTTGATGCTGCGTTACCGCATCGATGACATCCGTTATTTCTGGGGTAATGACCTGAGATTCTTGGAGCAGTTCTAAGAGATTAGAGATCAGAGATTAGAGATCAGAGATCAGTGAATAGACGGCAGCGAAGAGTGTTGAGAGGCTGAAATGAGTATTGAAGGATTGAGTAGGCTACAAGTCTGGGTAAGGGCAAAGGACTTTGCTGTGTTGATCTATACCAAGGTTTTGCCTCTGGTTCCGGCAGAAGAAAAGTGGAATTTGAGTCAGCAACTTCGGCGAGCCTCTCTGAGTATCTCTGCTAACGTAGCGGAAGGACATGGGCGATTTTATTATCAGGATAATGTTCGATTTTGCTACAACGCACGTGGATCTTTGGAAGAAGTACTCAGTCATGTGGCGTTTGCTTACGAAATGAAATTCATCCCTCGAGAGCTCTACGAGCAGTTGGTAAGCGAGGGAGAAGAAATCGGCAAGATGCTCAACGGATACATCTCTTATCTTAAAAAGAGCAAACAGGGCGCAAACGAACCTGGAGCAAATTATCATACTCGTGAGGAACCCGCTAATTACACCCTTGAACCTGACGATGACGCCACAGGCATCGAAACAGCTTCTCTCTAATGCTCTAATCTCTACTCTTCCATTCTCTATTCTCTCCTCGAAGGAGTTACCATGAAAATACCAATTTCCTGGCTGAAAGATTACATCGACCTCGATGGCTTGTCCATTGAGGAAATTGCCCGCAAGCTGACGCTGGCGGGGCTCGAAGTGGACGAGATCAAATATGTGGGCTTGCCCTTGCATTCCAGCGAGCACCATGAGTTCAAGACCAGCGGCATCTCGTGGGACCCGGACAAGATCGTCGTGGCGGAGATCCGGGAGGTGAAGCCACACCCCAACGCCGACCGCCTGACGCTGCTCGATCTGTACGACGGGCAGCAAGATCACGTAGTGCTGACCGGCGCGCCGAACATCTTTCACTTGAAGGGCACCGGCAAGCTCCCGGCGCCGATCAAGGTCGCCTATGCCAGGGAAGGCTCGACCATCTATGATGGTCACGCCGACGGGCTGGTGTTGACCACGCTCAAGCGCGCCAAGATCCGTGGCGTGGATTCCTATTCCATGGTGGCTTCGGAGAAGGAGCTGGGGATTTCGGAGGAGCACACCGGCATCATCATCCTCGACGAGGATGCCCCGGTGGGCATGCCACTGGTGGAGTACATGGGCGATGCCGTCCTCGACATCGGCATTCTGCCGAACATGGCGCGTAACGCCAACGTGCTCGGCGTGGCACGCGAGCTTGCCGCTCTGACGGGGCGTGAGCTCCGCAAGCCAGATATCAACTATGACACGGAGGGCCAACCAGTCGCGGAGCTGGTTTCGATCGAGATCACCGAGCCGGAATACAACCCGCGTTTTGTGCTCGGGCTGATCCGCGATGTGCAAATCAAGCCCAGCCCGTACCAGATCCAGCGCCGCTTGCGACTGGCCGGGATTCGTCCGATCAACAATATCGTGGATGCGACCAACTATGCCATGCTCGACATCGGCGAGCCCCTGCACGCCTTTGACTACGATGTGCTGAAGGACCGTGCTGGCGCCAGGAACGTCAAGATCATCACGCGGACAGCCAGAGACGGAGAGAAGCTCACCACACTCGATGGCGTGGAGCGCAAGCTCACCTCCACGAACGTGCTCGTGTGCGATGAGAAAGGACCCTTATCCCTGGCGGGCGTGATGGGCGGGGCGGAGAGTGAGGTTTATGACGCCTCCCGGGAAGTGCTGGACGCGACAAGTCCGCAGAGCAAACCGGGGGAGATGCAGCATGGAAAAGCCAGCGTGCGTGGGACCAGCACGGCAAACATCCTGCTGGAGGGCGCCGCCTGGAACTTCATCAACATCCGGCGGACTGCCAAACAACATAACCTGCCCTCGGAAGCCTCGTTCCGGTTCTCGCGTGGCGTGCACCCCGCCCTGGCAGAACAGGGAGTGCGACGCGGCCTGCAGCTCATGGCGGCATGGTCGGGCGGCAAGGTCGCGCCCGGGCTGGTGGATGAATATCCGCTCGAGCCTGCCGATCCCACGGTGACGGTCACTACCACCGATGTCAGGCGCTGGCTGGGGATCGATCTGAGCGCGGACAGGATCGCCGACCTGTTGAGGCGGCTCGAATTCGAGTGCGTGGTCGAAGGCGATACCGTACGGGCAAAGACGCCACCGCACCGGCTGGATATCGGCGAGGGCATCGTGGGCGTGGCGGACGTGCTGGAGGAAGTCGCCCGCAGCTATGGCTACGATAACATCCCCGAGACGCGCCTCTCGGATGCTCTACCGCCGCAGCTTGGCAATCCCACCTTTGAATGGGAGGAGCGCGTCCGTGATCTTCTTGTGAGCCTGGGCGTACAGGAAACCGTCAGCTATCGCCTCACGTCCCCCGAACGCGAAAGCCGGCTTGTCTCGTATAACGAATATGTAACCCTTGCCAACGCCATCACGCCCGAGCGGCGTGTGATGCGTCGCAGTCTGCTGGCTTCGGTACTGGAATCCGCCGAGAAGAACGCGCGCGCCGAATCCGTGGCGGTGTTCGAGCTGGGTCCGGTCTTCGTGCCGCATGAGAATGAGCTCCCCGATGAGCCCAGCCAGCTTGCCATGGTGATGACGGGGGCGCGCATTGCGACCGCCTGGGATGTGAAGGACTCGCCGACCTATGACTTCTACGATATGAAAGGCCGCATCGAGCTCCTGTTGAGCGGCCTCCATTACCGGGACGTGACGTACACCCGGATCGATTCCGTGGACTATTTACACCCGGGCAAAGCGGCGGAGGTCAAGGTCAACGGTCAGAGGGTGGGTGTCTTTGGCGAGCTGCACCCGCTGGTCAGGGAACGCTACGAGCTTGGCGAATCGCCGGTCATCGTAGCGGAATTCGACCTGGAGAAGCTGCGCGCGCAGAGTCCCAGCTACGGCATCGTCCCGGTCTCCGAGTTCCCGCCGGTCTACGAGGATATTGCCGTCATCTTGGATGAGTCCGTGCCGGCGGCGCGCGTCGAAGCGCTCATCCGCCAGACGGGTGGCAAGACCGTGACCGATGTCCACCTATTCGATGTCTACCGGGATGAGAAGATCGGCGCGGGCAAAAAGTCCCTGGCCTACAGTCTCACCTATCAATCCGATAAAACCATGACGGATGCCGAGGCCGCGGCGATCCGCAACAAAATTGTAAAGCGATTGGAATTTGAAGTCGGCGCAAAGTTGAGGAGTTAGCGGTATGATGGGATGTGCCAGCGGGGAACGCTGGCACATCCCATCATAGGAGCAGAGACATGCAAAACCGAACCCTCGGCATTATCGCCACCGTCGCCACCGCCCTCACTTGCGGATGCGCCAGCATATTCAGCTGTATCTGGGGAGTTATGATCGCAAGCGGCCAACCGATCGACGTGACAGTAAATGATACGACCACACCACAGACATTTTCTCCCGTAGTCGGTTACACCTTTTTGTGCCTGTCGCTTCTCATGATCCTGATACCTGTTGCTGTAGGCTTCTTTACGCTGCGGAAGAAACCTGCACCCTTGACGGACGTCATTCCGCCCGCATCCTAGCCCGGAGAAGACACCGGCGGCGCAAAGGGACTTTGCCACCTTCCGATAACGAGCCTGTCCCTCCTGCCAGCTGAATATGGTCGGACCGGGGATTCAAAAAGAACAGCGGTGACGCCATGGCGTCACCGCTGTTCTTTTCGTCGTCTTATTTCACCACGATGGTAAACCGGAGCGGGCAAAACTCGTTCTTGCCGACCCGCATGGTCCAGGTGGTCGTATAGGTGCCGGCGTCCTTGGGCGCCTGCATATCTACGCCCAGATCCAGCGAATTTCCGACTTTCACATTTTCCGAAAGATCGTAGCCTGAGATTTTATGGAACTTGGCGCCGCTCGAATAGATGTAGTCCACGTCGTTGCGATCCCAATTTTTCCTGCCGATATTCCTCACCGTCCAGAAGACATCGAAGTCGTCCCGTGGCTCAAAAATGCTGCCGTTCGGAGGCGTTACGCGCCTGACCTCGCAGGCATAGTTGTCCGAGCTCGTGCCGCTGCCTCCCAGGCTGGGGAGCCTGGTCAGAGTCGGCAGGATGATCGGCGTAGGCGTCGAAAGGATGAAGATGAACGTGGGCGTCAGGGTCGGCGAAGCGGTGGCGGTGTTCTGCGTCGGGGTCACGGATGCGGTCGGGGTGGAGGATGGCAGCGCTGCAGCGGTCTGGCTGCCAGCCGCATCGACGGTCAGGGCGATAAAGGTGCCCACGGCATTCGCGTCCACGGTCGGGATGGCCGGCGTTGCCAGGGTCGGTACACACGCCATCACCAGCGCCAGGGCCGCTACCCAGATCAACAATGTCCTCTTGCGTGTCGTTGCCATATCTGCCTCTTCCGGCCGAATCTAAAGCCTTGCGAAGGCTACTTCAAACGGCTTTCTTGCCTTCAGAATCCTTCGCAAGGCTATTTTCAACTGCTTATTTCTCCACGACGATGGCAGTGTACGGATAGCACAGGCCGCCTTCGACGATGAAGGTCATGATGTAGGTGCCTTCCTTTTCGGGCGCTACCGCATCAAAGTCAACCACGGTCTGGTCGCCCGGTTTCAGCTCGGGCAATTCCACAAACTGGGTCTGGGTCAGTTTCGTTCCAGTGTTATATTTCAGGTCGAGCCCGGCGCGCATGGTCTTTTTGCCCGTGTTGACGATCGTCCATTTGATATCGAAGTCATCGTTCGGATGGAAGATCTGATTGTCGTAGGGGAGGCGCGGGTACGGGTTGCACTCATAATCCGATTGGGTGGTGGTCCCACCGCCACCGCCGCCACCACTGGAAACAGTGGTGGGGATCACGACGGCTGTGACCGTTGGGATAATAGGCGTGGGAGAAGGGACCTGCTCCGGCGTCTGGGTTGGCAGAGTCGTGTTGGTCGCTACGGGGACGGCGGACTGTGTCGCCTGCGCCTGGGCATTCTGTGCGGCAACGGTCAGCGCCACGGAGGTTGCAACCTGATTTGCGATGTCAACCGGACTCTGAGTGGGTTGGGCGGGCGCACAGGCAGAGAGCACGAGGACCGTTGCTACTGCCAAGAACAGAACTTTTCTTATCGATGAGCTCATACATTTCTCCTTTGCCGCTTGTTCCATGAAAAGGCAAACTTCATACCGCGCATCTCACGCTCCATTCCAGGTATCAAGTTTACGAAACGATGCGGCACTATGTGATTGCGGGTCTTATTCTTTCTCATCCGAAAGATGCGAAGCCTGCCCGTCCGGGGCTGTTTCGCTCACGCTTCGCGGCTCTTCGCCGGGGACACCAGAACCGATGCCGAGCGGCTGCCACTTGCGTTCATCCTTGAGGCGGTGCTGGATCCCGTGCCGGTCATGGACTTCATCGAACCCTTCGGGCTTGATGAACAATTTCTCGCCGTCGAGCAAGCCTGAGATCCCGGTCTGACCGGGCTCCGGTCGTTTCACGCCTTTGAATTTGGCGGCATCGGCGGGGGAATAATCGGTGGGCTCTTCGTAGGTGGCTACATAGCCTTCGTAATTGCGCAGGATAACCTTGTGGTCGGACATGCTCAAGAGGTAATTGGGCATCACGGGGATCTTGCCGCCGCCGCCCGGCGCGTCCACGATGTATTGCGGCACGGCATAGCCGGAGGTATGCCCGCGCAGGCCTTCCATGATCTCGATGCCCTTGGCGACCGGCGTGCGGAAGTGACCGGCGCCCTCCACCAGGTCGCACTGGTAGAGGTAGTACGGCCGGACCCGGATGCGGACCAGGTCCTGGACGAGCTTGCGCTGGATGTGGACGTTGTCGTTCACCCCAGCCAGCAGCACAGACTGGTTCCCGAGCGGGATGCCTACTCTTGTAAGACGGTCACAGGCTTGCTCGAGTTCCAGAGAAATTTCATTCGAATGGTTAACGTGGATATTGAGCCACAGGGGATGGTATTTCGCCAGCGTATCGCACAATTCCTGGGTCACGCGCATGGGCATGAAGACGGGCACTCGCGAGCCGATACGGATGATCTCGATGTGCGGGATTGCGCGTAAGCGTGAAAGTAATTCCTCGAGGACCTTCGGCGCGAGCACCAGCGGATCGCCGCCCGAGAGCAGCACGTCCCGGACCTGCGGCGTGCGCTTAAGATAATCGATCTGCATCTCGAATTCCTGGCGGTTGAAGGTCTGCCCGGGGTCGCCGACGATGCGCGAGCGGGTACAGTAACGGCAGTACGAGGCGCACTGGGTGGTGACCAGCATCAGCACCCGGTCCGGGTAGCGGTGGACCAGTCCGGGGACGGGCGAATGGCGGTCTTCTGCAAGCGAGTCTTCCATCATCGCGGTAAAGGACTGCATCTCTTCGGCGAGTGGGATAACCTGCTTGCGGATCGGGTCGTCCGGGTCTTCGGGGTCGATCAGCGAGATGAAATAGGGCGTGATATCGACCCGGAACAAGCCGCTCGTGTTGAGCGCCTTGCGCTCGGACTCGGTCAGCGGCAGTATTTTTTCGATCTCTTCGACACTGTTAAGGCGGTGGCTCAGCTGCCAGCGCCAGTCGTTCCACTTCTCAGCGGGAACGTCTGCATAGAGGGGGGCTCGTTTGGAAACAAACGGGGTAGGCATGAAATAGTTTCTCCGAATAGGGGTAGGAATTAAGCAACTCTAAGATAACGGACAGGAGCCACAGCCCATGCGCGGAGGATCGTGATCGGGACGAAAAAAGCCAGCAAGACTTGCTTTCATGGCTGGTATTGTAAGAGGAAACAAAAGTGAGGTCAATGACGAGATGAGTAGGCAAATACGTGAAAGGTTTTGTGAACGCAGGCACAACTGAGTACAATAGATATTAGAAGACATTTCATGCGGAAGCCTTGCGGAGGCTCCTGACCGGAACCTACTATAGCCTTCGCAAGGCTTAGGACGAAGGAGTCGCCATGGCTAACATCGCTGTCCTGACGGATTCGACTGCAAGCATTCCTGAGCCTCTGCTTGAGAAATTGCATATTCATACGGTGGCCTACTACATCCATCGCGGGCAGGAGGTACTGCGTGACCTCGTTTCCATCCAGAGGGAGGAATTCCTGCGCTGGCTGATCACTGCCCGTTTCCTACCCACCACCGCCAGCCCGGGTCCGGGCGATTATTTCGAGGCATATCGAGGACTGGCATGTCAGGGGATCCGGGAGATCATCAGCATTCAGATGTCGTCGAAGGTCAGCGGAGGATACCAGGCAGCGACCGTGGCGCGGACGATGATGCAGGAGGAGTTCCCGGATGTCCGGATCGAGGTGATCGATACGCAGAACGCGGCCCTCTGCCAGGGCTGGATGGCCATCGAAGCGGCGCGCGGCGCCCTGGCAGGGCTCTCCCTGGACCGGCTGGTGGATACTGTGAAACGGATGATCCCGCTCACTCATATGATCCAGACGGCTGACACGCTCAAGTATTTGTACATGGGCGGGCGGATCGGCAAGGCGCAGCATCTCCTTGGCAGCATGCTGAACATCAAACCGCTGATCGGCGTCGAAGACGGGGTGATCGCTCCGCTCGGAAAGGCGCGCAGCCGCGGCCAGGCATACCAGCAGATGGCGGATATGGTCGCCGAAGCGGTGGGACGGGGCAAGGCAAAAGTCGCCTACATGCACGCCGGCGCCCAGCACGAGGTGGAGCGGATCAAAGAGTTGGTCGAGGCGAAGGTGAACGTGGTGGAATCGCTGATCGGCGAGCTCTCCCCGGCGCTGGCAGTACATACCGGTCCCGGCACGGCGGGGTTATGCTATTATCCGGTGGACGCATAGCCGGTGGTCGAGTAGCCCCGAGTGTATTCCGAGGGGCGTACCGAGACTACCAGGTTCCAGGAAATCGACCATCTGCACATTACAGTTGGTCTCGATACATCCTTCGCTCCTCGCTTCGGACTACTCGACCAACGGTTTGCTTTTGATTGGAACCATTTTCCCCTCACAGGTGTATACCAATTGAATGAATAACCTCTCCGGAGAGGCTGCGTGGACGAATCCACGTTAGTTCAGCACGCCGCGAATGGCGAGGCGGCAGCCTGGGAACCGCTGGTGCTGGCGCACCAGGAGGCTGTGTTCCGGCTGTGTTACCTGCTCCTCGGCGACCCCGACGAGGCGGAAGACATTGCCCAGGAGACCTTTCTGCGCGCCTGGAGATATCTAGGTCGTTTCGACCGCACGCGCCCCCTGCGTCCCTGGCTGCTGAGCATTGCCTCCAAACTGGCAAGCAACCGCCGCCGCTCTGCCGGACGGTATGTGGCTGCGCTGATGCGGGCATTCCGCAGTGAGCCGGCCTCAACGGCCAACATCGAAGAACGAAGTGTGCGGCAAATGGAATCGAGCGAGCTCTGGAAAGCCGTCCAGCGTTTGAGTCTGTCCGACCAGCAGATTGTCTATTTACGTTATTTTCTGGAGCTTTCTGTGGCCGAGACAGCGCAGGCGCTGGGCGTCCCGGAGGGGACCGTCAAATCAAGGTTGAGCCGGGCACTCGACCGGCTGCGTGGCATTATCCATAAGGAGTTTCCGATTCTTGCCGAAGCGCCCAAAGGACATGATGCATGACCGAGTCGCAGCGTGAACTCTTTGAACGACAATTACTAATCATCTCAAGAGAGCTGGAATATCCGCGCACGCCAGAAATTGCGGGACATGTAATGAAGAGTCTTCAAGTACTTCCCGCTGGCAAAAGAGCAGGGGGCAGGGGAGAGGGGCATCCGGCCCGGGTATCCAGGCGATTGGCTTGGTCAGTGATGCTGATCGTGATCCTGTTCTCCAGCCTGATGCTGATCCCGCCGGCGCGCGCCGCGATCCTGGAGTTCATCCAGATCGGCGTGGTACGCATCTTCCGCGCCGAGCCGACGCAACTCCCTGCGCCACAGCCGGAGTCCTCCTCCACCCGGGCGCCAGTCACGGCAACCGCGGTCCCAACGGCGCAGCCGCTCATCCCGATCCTCGAAAAACTGGCGGGCGAGATGACACTGGAGGAGGCACGGAGAAACGTGGATTACCCCTTACTCCTGCCTGCCTATCCGCCGGATCTGGGCCCGCCCGACCGCGTCTTCGTCCAGGATGCCGACGGCGCAATGACCATCCTGGTCTGGATCGACCCGGGGCAGCCGGACGAGGTGTTGATGAGCCTGCATTTCCTGCCCTCCGGAAGCTGGGCGGTCAAGAAGCTCGAGCCGGCGATGATCCAGGAGACCCAGGTCAACGCTCAGCGCGCCATCTGGGCCACCGGTCCATATCCCGTCCGCTATTCGAACGGGAACATCGATTTTACGCGGCTGATCGACGGGCATGTCCTGATCTGGGAGCAGGGAGCTGTCACCTATCGCCTCGAGACGCGGTTAGGCCTGGAGGAAGCGGTCAAGGTGGCGGAGTCCCTCGCGCCGGTTCGATGATTCGATGGGAACCAGCCTTTGGGGCGCGGTGTATTTGCTGAAAATCACTGCATCCGACCGGAGGAAGAAATGTCTTTACGGTTTCGTTTTCTCTTCTTGGGTACGCTGGTATTCAGTCTCCTGGCTGCTGTCCCCTCTTCTGCCAAGGGCGGCTTTGACTTTCTTGCCGTGACCGGTCCTGGACTGAAGGAAGAGATCCAGGTCACGGATGAGGCTCTCACCCGGGATTTCTTTGCCTTCGCGGACTTCTATGAGGACCGGACGGATGCCCCTGCCGAACCGGGTCCCGGCTATGAGATCACCCGCTATTATGTGCAGGGCGCGGGCCCGGTTGCCTTCGACGGGCTTCATTACTACCCGGAAACCGGGTTTGTGTATTACGACGGCATCGCGGGAGGCGGCTCGTCCGAGTATGATGGCGGCTGGTATACAGCCGAGCCCGAAATGAAGGCGGTATTCGAAAAGGCAATTGCCAGCCAGAACAATTCGACCGGGTTGTCTGCCGGGCGGGCGGAGTCCAGCTCAACTCCTTTCCGGATCCAGGTGCTGGCGCTGATCACCGTTCTGGCAAGCCTGGCGGCCGTGCTGATGGCTTTTTCCTGGCTCCGAAAGCCTTCTACCCGCTAACAACTTTTTCACCCTAAACGTTAAACCGGACAGCGTTATCGATCGCTGTCCGGTTTGTTTTTTGCCATGACATCCAATCTCCCGGAACGGAGGTGCGGATTGCGAAGTGCCTCATGATTATGTAAGCTGAGGGTTTGAATTTCAGCCTACAAACGCAGCGGAAAAACATCAATGTACGATACAATCGCCATAAGGAGAATTTATGACGGATCCCGCCTCCACCCATGGACTCTGGGCTGATTTGCATCGACCCGACCTGACACCCGAGAATTCGGATTTTACGGTGATCGGCGTGCCATACGATGGCGCCGCCTCTGCCCGGAAGGGGACGGCATTCGGTCCCGAGCGGATCCGCTTCTGGTCCACGCATCTCACCCCGTTCAGCGAGGACCGCACACGACTCGGCAATGTGCGGATCTCGGACCTGGGCGACATCCCGGTTGCAGAGCAGGAGCGCGACTTCGAGACAGTCTGCAAGAAGGTAGTGAGCCTGCCGAACGTGCCCATTGTGCTGGGTGGCGATCATTCCATCAGTATTCCGGTGCTCGAAGCGCAGCGCGAGCGCTACCGGGGCCAGCGCCTGGGCCTGTTGTGGGTGGACGCGCATCCCGATCTGTGTGACGTGTTTACCGGATCGAAGCTTTCGCATGCCTGTGTACTGCGGCGGGCGCTGGAGTTCGGCATCGAGCCCCAGGACGTCTGCCTGGTCGGACTACGCTCATGGGAGGACCAGGAGATCGACCTGATCGAGAACGGCGGGCTCAATGTGTATCCTGCTGCCATGGTCGCCGAGCGCGGCATGAGCAGTGTTGCGGTGAGCGTGCGCAGTAAGTTAAGCCTGTGCGATGCTGTCCATATTTCGCTAGACATCGATTGCCTTGACCCGGCGTTTGCTCCCGGCACAGGTATCCCTGACGCCGGCGGCTTGACCTCGCGGGAAGTGATCACGCTGATCAAGTCCATGCAGGGTCTGCCACTGGTGGGACTGGACGTCGTGGAAGTGGCGCCGCCTCTGGATCCTTCCGAGGCGACGATCTTTGCAGCGCTGAAATTCATTATGGAATATGTGGCGATCTTTGCCCGCGAGAAACAGAAATAACGGAGAGGATTTTCATGCAGGTGGATTTGGAGAAAGTCGAAGTCACTCATAACGAAGCCAACCATACATTCGAAGCATGGGTGCATGGCTTGCTTTCTAAGCTGGACTACATTCAGGAAGACAAGAACTTTGTCATTACGCACGTGGGGGTCCATCCTGAATTGAGGGGGCAGGGATTGGCGGGGAAGATCGTGGAGGCGGGTCTGGATTACGCGCGGCAGAACTCGTTACGGGTGATCCCCATGTGCTCCTACGCGGCGGCATACATCCGGCGCAACCCACAGCACATCGCGCTGACCAGCCAGGAACGCGCGGAATGACCCTGCAAGGCGTGGCCTTTCGCCAGGCGCGCCGTGAGGACCTGCCCGCGATCGTGCGCATGCTTGCCGACGATGCCCTGGGCAGCCAGCGGGAGCGCTATGAGGACCCATTGCCCGAGCCGTATTACTCGGCATTTGAACAGATCGAAAAAGACCCGAACCAGGAGCTGATCGTTGCCGAGCGGGATGGGGAGGTGATCGGCACCCTGCATCTCATGTTCCTGCCGTCCATTAGCTTTCAGGGCGGGCTGCGTGCCCAGGTGGAATCCGTGCGGGTCGATAAGCGCTTTCAAAGCCAGGGTATCGGCAGCGCGATGATGAAATGGGCCGTCGAGATGGCGAAGCAGCGCGGGGCGCATGTCGTCCAGCTGACGACGCATAAGACCCGCGTGGATGCACATCGCTTCTACGAGAGGCTGGGATTCAAGGGATCACACCTGGGGATGAAGCTGAGCCTCAAATAACCTTCATCCGTAGGTCACGCCTGAGGTGTGACACTTTCCTGAAGCTGGCGGGGTTTGCGAAGCAGCCCGCCCTACAATGTACACGTGTAACAAAACACGCCCAAGAAATGAGCGTGTTTTTGTGGCGGGGAGGACAGGATTCGAACCTGCGACCGAGGATTTCGCCCCGGTAACCGCTTAGCAGGCGGCCCCATTCGACCACTCTGGCACCT
>DAITPI010000013.1:0-22712 GCA_036833655.1 Anaerolineales bacterium
GACCCGCGTTCCTATTACGAGGTTGCAAAGAAGTTCGCCCGTGAGACCCCCAATGCCATCCTGGCAAACCAGTACCACAATCCCGACAACCCCTTGACGCACGAGATGACCACCGGGCCCGAGATCTGGGAACAGACCGCTGGGCGCGTGACCGATGTTATCATCGGCATGGGGACCGGCGGGACGATTTCGGGGATTGGCAGGTATCTCAAGTCCAGGAATCCGGAGGTCATGATCGTCGGTGTGGATATCGAGGGCTCGATCCTGACCGAGATCTGGCAGAGCGGAGGCAAGATCCCCGAAGGCGCCTATCCCAAGACCTATAAAGTGGAGGGTATCGGCGAAGACTTCCTCCCCTCCGCTACCGACCTTTCCGTGGTGGACTGGATCGAGCGGGCCGGGGATCGCGAATCCTTCCTGTGGGCGCGCCAGCTCGTACGCCAGGAGGGTATCTTTGCCGGCGGTTCTTCCGGCTCCGCCCTTGCGGGCGCGCTCAAGTATTGCCGGAAGCTGCGCGGCGACCGTTTGCCAGTCGTTATCTTTCCGGACTCAGGCTCACGCTATCTCTCGAAATTCTACGACGACAAGTGGATGCGCGAATTTGGTTTCCTCACGACCGAATTTGGAGAGACTACGCTTGGCGACTTATTGCGAGCCAAGCCCAACAAGGCGCTTCAGGTCGCCACCCTTGGCGATTCGATCCGCAAGGTGGTGAACGTCATGCACCAGAACGGCATCTCCCAGGTGCCAGTGGTCGGTACCACGGGTGAGCTGGCAGGCATGCTCGAAGAAGTGGACCTGCTCAATCATATGCTCGAAAGGCATGACCACAGCCCCGAAGAGCCGATCGACGCGCTTGTTCAAAATGCGGGCGCCGTCTTCCCACCAGAGACGACAGTAGAGGAGACCATGCCGTCGCTGACCGCCGGTTATGCACTGATCGTCGTCGAGAACAGCCGACCGGTCGGGATCCTGACCAAGATCGACGTGTTGGATTACGTCGCAGGGAAGATTTAAGTTCCCGATGCAGAGCGTCGAGAGGCAATCCTTCTTCGAGGAAGGATTGCCTCTCCCTTCAGAGAAGTGCCTCTGCAGTAGGGTCCATGACGAAGCAAGTCAGAACTGGGGGACTAATTGGAAACAGGAACAAAACCCGGCTTAGAAAAGTCTATGCAAAAATTTAGCTAACCACCTGACACTTTGTTCCAGGGACACCCGTTGGTCGAGTAGGCGGCATCGCGCTGAGCGGAGCGAGTGCACACTTGCACCTGCGTGCCAGTGCAGGTGAGCCGAGCGTAGTCGAAGCGTCGGCCGCCGTATCGAGACCAAAAGTAACTTGTGAACGCGTAACTTTCGGCGAACCCCTGGTCTCGACACTGGCACCGCACGCCAGTGCAGGTGTACGCCCCTCGACAAGCATTCGGGGCTACTCGACCAGCGAGGTTGACGGAAATTCAAAACCGTCAGGTCACTAGAAATTTAAGAAGCTATTTTGTTATGAAAGGATCACCTACGATGAAAGCAAATTCCTCTTTCTCATTACTGGTTCTGCTCGTGACCGCGCTTGTGCTTGGCGCCTGCGGGGGACAGCCCGTCTCCGCGCAGGGCTTTGGTACTGAGGAATTCATAGAAGAATTGCGCGCAAAAGGTGTGGACGCAGAAAGAGGCGACTCCGTGGAGCAGGCCTTTTTCTCGGTCGTGGGCGACTATGTCAACTTAAACGACGAGAGCGTCCAGGTCTTTGAGTATGAGACTCCCGATACTATGGAAAGCGATGCCCAGCTTGTGGATGCGAGCGGCAGTCCCATTGGCAACTCCATGGTGAGCTGGATCGCCACCCCGCACTTCTACAAAAAGGGACGTATTCTTGTCCTGTATATTGGCGAGAATTCCCAGATGCTGAATACGCTTGAGAGTGTGCTGGGGCCGCAGTTTGCAGGCGGGTGATGTTCCAGGCGCAAAAGACTTCGGATTCAAGTCCGAAGTCTTTTGCATTCGGAAACGATCACCGGCTCAGGATTTCTTCAGTGAAATTCCCAGGTGATTTGCGACAGCACGTTCCTTGGCCGGGGTATTGTCGTTCACCGGCGTATTGAGCACACGTGGACGGCGGTCTCTGCCCTCGATGACCATCGCGGAGGAGCCGCCGCCATCGAAGCTCATGGCAGTGTATGCTCCGTACGAGACCAGGATGTCTGCGAGCTGGCTGAAGCTGGCGCCCTCGCTGGTGGACTCACGTCCATCTACCACAACCAGGTGGATCCAGCGCCCGTTCTGATTGGCGCCCACAGCGGTACGCGGCTGGAGTTGCCCGGTATCGAGCCCGGAGACCTTCTTGCCTTTCGAGACAAGCAGGCGTTCCCCTGAAATGGCGTTGTAGATTTTCCCTTTGGGCGTATCGAAGGTGATCTCGTTCTTCTGGTTGATGTAGAGGGTCGGGCGGCTGGCTTGTTTCTGAGAATATACCCTGCCGCGTGAAGCCGCCAGGCTGGCGGGGACAACAGGGTCGCCGTTGGTGCAATAGCTCCCGGGTGGGAATTGGTCGGGGTCCAGATACCGGTATTCATCGCCGTTGACCGCGATCTGCATGTCGTGAGCATCAAGGAACTGGGAGGTCGTCTGGGTGCAGAGGGGCGGAATGGCATCCCGTAACGGCGGCGTGACCAGGAAGCGCAAAGCATCCACATTGCGCGTGTCGATCTCGAGCACGTGCGTGACCAGCCGGCGCGGGCTCGTCCGTTCGGTGCGGTAGTAGGTCACGCCCTTGAATATCCGTTGTGTGATCGAAGTGGGCGTCTTTCCAATCTTCGTCAGGAAGCTCCGGGACGCCCAGGCGGTGAAGCCATCCACGCGAGTGAAGCGGATCCAGGTTCCATCCGGGTTGGCGCTCAGTGCCTGTACCACCTCGGCCTGGTCCAGGAAACTCAAAATCGCGAAATTCGTGCCGGGGCCTTCGCGGACATTGATTCTCGCGGTGGCGCGGTACCAGTTGCCGGTCACATCCGGGTCGGGCGGAGGCGGATTGGGATCAGGCGTCGGGACCGGCTCGACCCGGACGAGGTAACGGGCGGACGACCAGCCCGTCAACCCGTCGCTGCGCACGACCTTGCGCCATGTGCCAGCCTCGGCGGCGCCGGTCACGGTGACGATCTCATTGAGCTCGATGAATCCAAGCGATTGAAACTCGGTGCCCGGTCCTTCACGGACGTGGAGCCTGGTCGCCGTGACCCGATACTTATCGCCTGTGGGCGGCGGCGGAGGTGGAGGGGTGTCTACGATCTTCACCAGATACGCGGCGGAGCTCCAGCCGGTCAGCCCATCGCTCAGGCGAAGGACACGGATCCAACTCCTATCTGCGTTGAACTCCAGCGCTTCCACAATGTCATTGCGTCGCAGCGAGCCGACTGCTTTGAAATTCGTCCCAGGTCCTTCGCGCACATACAGGGTGATCGCAGTGACGCGGTAGCGCTCGCCCGTCGGGGTGGGCGGAGGTGGGGGCGGTGGAGGAGTTGGCGCAATCCGCACCAGATAGACGCTCGAGGCCCAGCCGGTCAGCCCATCCGTCAGGCGGCGGACGCGCAACCAGGACCCGTCCGCGCTGGCTTCCAGCGCTTCCACGATCTCATTGCGCCGCAGGTAGCCGACCACCTCAAAGTTCGTTCCCGGACCCGCCCGCACATTGAGGGTGCCCGCGTTGACGCGGTAACGGTTGCCAGCCGGATCGGGCGGAATCGGGTCGGTCGGCACGGGCACGTTGAAGCGGCGTGCAAATGCAGGCGGATCCCCGTTGAAGTAGTTCAGATCGATCTCGAGGCTCTCGACCCCGTACGCAGGACCATCCCCGCTGGCGGTGAACTGCCAGAACAGCCACTCGTTCGCCCCCCACGGTCGTGGCACCAGGGGCTGAGAGACACCGTAGTTCGCGATCCAGAGCGGATAGCGGTGGAAATATTCCAGCTCATTGGGTTGGCTGAGCGGAGCGTTGGTATTCCAGTAGTGATAGGCGGTGTAGATGCCGATCTCCCTGGAGCCGACCAGACTCCGCAGTCGCTCCAGGAATGTCTTCCAGTGTGTCCAGCCCGTGTAGGTGCCGCGATAGGCTTCCTCCAGGTCGAGGAACAACGGCAGCTCCCCCAGATCGCCGGCGAGCAAGTTGACCCACAGCTCGGCTTGTTGACGTGGATCGGCGCGGCTATCGTAGAACCAGTAGCACCCCCGCGGCAAGCCAGTTTCCTTTGCCCTACGCCAGTTGTTCTTGAAATCCGAGTCCACCCACAGGTTTTGCCCGGCCCGGATAATGACAAAATCCGCAGCCTGGTCCATCCGCTCAAAATCGATTTCTCGCACCGTACCGGGATCATCCTGATAGAAGCTTACATCGGGCCCGATGACTTGTCTCGCCACTGCCGCCTCCTTGTCTCAATCGCCGCTGCGATTTTACCAGTGATTCAGATCAGGCTGGGCGTGGCGGGAACTTACGTACCTCGCGCTCGGCTATGGCAGGTAATAGGTCACGAGCAGCTCAGGCTTGTTCTCACCCGTGGAATTGCCGGAAAAGAACTTCATGTAATCTGGGTCCAGGTCATCGTTGTCATCTTTGCTGAAGAACAAACGGAACTGGCTCCTGCCCGCCTTGTTGATCAGCGCGAGATTCGGCGTGCTCAGCTGAGCAGCATACCAGCTAGACGTCAGTGCAGACAGCGAATCCCGCACCGCGCCCGGGCTGGCTACAGCAGAAAAATCCCCGGCTTGCAATTCCGTGCTGCTGCCAAATACACCTTTACGGATTTCCAGGACGAGGGCGCCATGGGTTTGAAACGGATCGGTGCCAACCACATCCTGCCTTCTGACCTTCAGTTGTGCAGAGAGGATTACAGCAGTATTGGGCAGAGAAGTCGTATCAAAGGAAAGGATACTTCTATACTGCCGGTCTTTTTGATCGTCACCGGCGTTCATCGTCGTTGCCTTCTTGTCGAATGTGCCGCCGGCTTTGCTGGTTTCACTTGATTCCAAAATCCAGCCATCGTAAGCAGACTCGGATTGGAACGTCGCAGAAACAGTCGTCGTGATGGATTTGTTGACCGTGTACACTTCGCCGCCCGAAAAACCGCCGTTGCCTGTCCCCGCGCCGCCGAGGGGCTGGTTGTTGGAGTTGATGATGCTGTCGTCATCCAGGAGGTCGAGGCGGATTGTTCCGTTACCGGCTCCCGTATTGGCGCTCACGCTGTAGGTTGTTTCGGAGACCGGCGTTACACCGGCAACCGAGGCGCCTGTAATGCCGGAACCCAGTGTAAGTGCAAAGTCCTTGAACGGCGGAGCGACATCCACACCTGTGACCGGTTCAGAAAAGGTCACCGTGAAATTAACGCTGGCCGCATTCGTGGGATTCGCATCTGTACGGACAATGGACAAGACTCGGGGAGAAGGCTCCCGTGTGTATTCCAGGGCGCCGACATCCGGTGCACTCGCCTTGAAATCATCGTTAATGCCGGGAACTAGAGTGCCCCGATCGATGTTCGGACTCGAGGGAAGGAGGCTGAAATCGCCGCCCTCAGGACTAGCAAAACCTGGTGCATCCTCATAGCCTTTACATTCAAGCCCGGTCGCCGTGCATATCTGAACAATACTATTGTAGTTAAGACTCTCCCAGCGAAAATGGGGCCCGCTCGAGCCGCGCGTGGTATGCCAGTTGTTGTAGTTCCAGTCGTTGGCAGCCGACCCGCTGGGCACCTCGGCAAAAGCATAGCCAGTGCTCTGGAAAATATTGTTGCGCATCACCGAATTGCGCACCGGCGTGATCAGATCCATTCCGTTCACGTTGCCTGCCTTGGTCCAGCTTGTGTTGTGATAGATAAACACCACGCCATCGGAGTTCAGCGCCCATTTGAGGCTTCTGCTCCTGTAGTCGCTGATCACATTGCGCAGCACCCAGGTGGGTCCCTGGGTGATCGGCGCGAGGGAGACGCCGACGAAGGTCGAATCGATGGTGTTATTCCGGAAGCGATGGTTGACACACGCCCCTTCCGGCTCTAACGCGTCGTCGCTGATATCGTGGATAACGTTATTGTATACGTCCACATCGAAGGCAACGGCAGGATTCTCGATGCGAGCGCCGGAGGTACCGGTGTAAATTCCGTTGAAGAAGTTATGGATCTCATTGCCGCGCACGATCGCCCCGATATGTCCCCGCAGGACAATCCCCGTCCCTTCCATCGAGCTGCCCTTGACCGCCTGCCAGGCAAACTCATTGACGAGCGGGTCAAAGATCTCGTTGTTCTCAATGCGCGTATCGTTGCCCTGTGGATCCGTGCCATTCCAGTTGACAAAGATCCCCAGCTGCATGTTGTGGATTTTGTTGTTCCGGATCACTACGTGGGAGGCATTGAGAGTGCAGACACCGCAGCCATCCGTCCGTGTGCCATAGAAACGCATCTCGAACCCTTCGATCCAGATCCAATCGCGAGCGGTGACATCGAAGGCATGGTTGAGGGTTGGGACCTGCCAGCTATGCCCGGCGGGATCGTCCTGACTGCGGATGTACAAACGGAGCCCGTTGGGGTCAAAATACCAGCCCTCGTTCATGGTCACATTGCCATGCCCGCGGCTCTGCATCAGCCCGGAAAGATCGTCATACTTGTAGAAGCGCTTACCATCCCGCGCAAGGTATGCGATCGAAGAGCCGATCCGTGTGTACCAGACCTTGGCTCGCGCAGGGTGCGCCGTCCAGACTCTGCCGGAAAGCGTTTGGGAGCCATCCAGGATCGCCCCATTTCCCTCCGCCCTGACCTGGATCCAACCATCAGCCGTTCCCGAAGCCGGGAACACCACCGCTTCGTGATAAATGCCATCCGCGACCAGCACCTGTGTCCCCGGGCCGGCGCGGTTGATCCCCTCCTGGATCGTTGGGAACGGCGCCGCAGCGGACCCATCGCCGCCTGCCGGCGCCTCGTCATCGACGTGCAGGACCGTTGTGGGGGTGAATACCAACTCGTCGGGCTGGGTCGTGACTAACCCATTCGTTTCGGCAGCCCCGACGGTTACCCTGACCTCATAGGTCGTAGAGGGCTTGAGACCGAACAGGCTGCCGATCAGGCGCCCGTCGTCGATGCGCACCAGCCGGTGACCCGGGCGCCAGTCCGCCTCCCCGGCTTGGCGATACATCATTTCCGCGGCTGCCGGCAGATTGCCGCCGCCGAGCACAACGCCTACGGTCTCGATATTGGGATACAGGCTCAGCTGATTGTCTAGAATGACAGGGGACGAATCCACTCGACCGGGAAAAAATCCATGGAGCGCAATCGCCACCAGGACCACCACGGTAAAAAAGGGAGTAGGGATGGAAGTGTGACGGGTCATGATGTCCTCCATGGCAGCGACCACGTTTCTCTCCAGGCAAATGCCGCTCTTGAGGGAACCCTCGGAAGTATAGCACCCTCTTCCGCGGAAGATCGCGTCCCCCACGGGTGATCGTTAGCCAACCGCCAGTTTTGCATCCAAAATGACCGTGCCCTCTTCGGTACGGATGTCCACCGACTTGACCAGATCCAGCAGCCTTCTTTGCTCGGGCATTTTGAGGAAGGCAGCGAGGTCGATCACCGCCTGATTCCCATACAACTTGATGCCCTCCGGCAGGACGTTGAGGATTGAGCCCAGGCTGCCCAGCCAGCGATGATTCTCGAGCCACGCCCGGAGCTTGGGAGAGGAATAACTCGCGAAATCTACCGAGTCGTCAAGCTTGAGCTTGAGGTTGAGCGCCCAGGGCAGTAGCTTTGTCTTGAGATCGATCGAGATCCGGTTTTGTGGGTGCACAGAGACAGGGGCCGAGGTAATGCTCTGGTCCCCTGACAAAGCGACCTCCACCAGCTCATTGATGAGAGACTCCGGGACCAGAATCGACGCCTGGACCGTTGTCCCTTTTAGCTCTGCAAAATTGCTGTCGACAATTCTCTGGAATATTCTTTCCATCCTGCACTGGCTTCCTTTGTTGATGGTACCAGTACTGTAGCACAGTTGTCCTTGAAATTCAACAACTACTCCTTCCTGGTAGCGGCTGAAGTCGCGGCTCATGAAAATCCCTTTGATCGACATTTTGCACAGATATTATTAGGATTTCATTAGAATACTGTGCAAAATATTGACAAAAGCCGGTGAACCTGTAAAATAGTTATTGTGCAAGCCAAAACACCAGACCCGGAGGAAACCATGAAGAATTCTAGAGGTATCAAGTTTTTGTACGCAATGTTGATCGCAGTCCTTGCTTTTGGCGCTTTTGCGGCTCCTTCCGCCAAAGCGGCTCCCCGCACGGGAACGATCGTTGATGTTGCCCTGGCAGCCAACGCCAAAGACGGCAGCTTCTCCATCCTGATCGCGGCTCTGCAGGCAGCCGACCCGGCTGTGATCAACACCCTGAGTGGGAAGGGTCAATTTACGGTCTTCGCCCCCACCGATGCTGCATTCATCTCCTTGCTTGAGGAGCTCAACCTCACCCCGCAGCAACTCTTGAGCAACAAGGATCTTGTCACCGAAGTGCTGCTTTATCATGTGGCGCGCGGTAACCGCAACTCCGATGCAGTACTCGGCAGCTCGCGGATCCGCACTCTTCAGCGTGGCTTCCTGTTCCAGGATGGCGGCGTTCTCACCGACGCGAACGGCCGCACCGCCAACATCATTGCTACGGACATCAAAGCCAGCAACGGCGTAATCCACGTGATCGACCGCGTCGTTTTGCCCTAAGGGAGGGCAGGCAGTGTACAACGGCACCCCGGTGTTTGGAGAGCGGGGTGCCGTTGTCCTAAAAGCAGATCGTTTGTGTGCAAGCAAATTCAGGATCGTCGTCTCATAAATTTCAATGTCAAAAACCGGAGCAAACATGAATAAACATAGAAGTGTCAGATTTGTCTACGCCCTCTTGATCGCCGTTCTGGCATTCGGCGCCCTCGGGGCACCATCCGCTCGGGCGGCACAAACCAGCGGGACCCTGCTCGACGTTGCCCTGGCAGCCAATGCCCAGACCGGCGAGTTCTCCATTCTGATCGCGGCATTGCAGGCTGCCAACCCAAACATCATCCAGCGATTGAGCAGCGACAAGGAATATACTGTCTTCGCCCCCACCGATGCTGCCTTCCAGGCGTTGCTGGCCGAGCTCGGGGTGACAGCGGACCAGCTGCTGGGCAATCAGATGTTGTTATCACGAGTTCTCCGCTATCACATCGCCCGGGGTAGCCTGGACTCAAGCGAAGTGATTGCCAGCGATCAAATCCGCACCCTGCAACGGCGGCTGGCCCAGGCAAATGGCGTTCTGACGGATGTGAACGGCCGCACCGCCAATATCGTGACGACCGACATCGCCGCAAGCAACGGCTACATCCATGTGATCGATCGTGTCCTGTTGCCCAGGGTCAGGCACCTGGATCCCGGCACTACAATCATCGATGTCGCCATGGCGGCAAATGCCCAGACCGGTGAATTCTCCATCCTCATTGCCGCCCTCGAGGCTGCCGACCCGAACATCATCGAGCGCCTCGACAGCCGCAGAGCGCACACGGTCTTCGCCCCCACCGATGCTGCCTTCCAGGCATTGCTGGCTGAGCTTGGCGTCACAGCGGACCAGCTGCTGAGCAATCAGGCTCTCGTCTCGAGAGTACTCCGCTACCACATTGTCCCCGATTCACTCGACTCGAGCGAGGTGCTGGCGAGTGAGCGGATCCGAACCCTGCAGGGACGCCTCTTCCAGTCTAACGGCGTGCTGACGGACGCGAAAGGCCGCACCGCCAACATTGTGACGACCGACATCGCGGCAAGCAACGGCTATATCCACGTGATTGACCGCGTTGTCCTGCCGAGGTAACGTCTCGCACAATAAAGCGGTCGATGTCCGATCGCCAGGGGCTATGAAAACCGAATAATGATCAAGGGATAGAAACGACACCCCGATCAGTCAGGATCGGGGTGTCGCACTTCTGAGGCTAGTTCAAGAGGGCAAAGGAGTTCGTCCTATTACTCATTTGCGGCTTGATACTACGTGACTATGGCATGGGTGACGGTTGCAGCGTACCTACCGCAGTTGGCGTCAGCTTCAGATCGTTCGAGCTGGGAGTAGGTGAGGCGGGACGCAATGGCGTCGGCGATGCTGTGAGGGTCGATGTGGTATCTGGTAAGCCCGAAAGCAGGATCTGCCAGGCGATATCGAGATCGTCGCTGGCGGCAACCGGGAAATCGGGCAGGTTGGACAGGGTCATGTCGAGACGGAGAAGGACCGCGTCGAGCTCCGTGGCGAGGGGCTCGGGAGCATCCGGCTGGACGGTTGCAAGCAACTCACGCGCGATCTGCACGTCCTGACTGGCTAAACCAAAATTGCTCTGGTACATGAACAGGCGGGCACGCGAGAGCAATTCCATAGACTTCAGCAAATTGATCTGGCGCCCCAATTCTGCAGACGCCAGTTCGTCTCGTGCCTGCAGCTCAGTCTGCATTTCCTCCAGCGCCGATAGAGAGTTGGTGCGCGCCGAGATTTCCTTCTCGATCTCGCCCAGGCGTTGATCGAGGCCGGTGAGGGACTGGTCATGCTGGTCCTGGACTGTCGCAAGCGTCTGCAGCTTGGCCTGTAAATCTGCCAGCTGCTGCTCCGTCTGCTCCTGCCGGGACTGCAGCTCCACCAGGTTCGTGGTATTCTCCTCGACGGGCACTACGTATCTCTGGTAGAGCCACGGAAGACCGAAATACAACCCCACGCCGATTGCAACGCCAACGATCATCACCAGCACGAGCCGAACCAGAAACCCCAAAAAGCGACGGAGCCGTTCGCCGAAGCTGGGACCGGTCCGGATTTGCGCAGCCGCTCCCGGCGGTTCCGGCAATGCCTTCACTTCTGCCGGCGCATCGAGCAATGGATCCACCGCCGCGGAGGCTTCCGCCTCGGGTGCGAGTTCTTTACTTCGTTTTGCCATGATGACCTCCATGTGAGCAGCGTGGTTATCTTTTGATTGTAAGCCATTTTGGCGATGTCAGTGCACCGCTGCCAGACAAAGGACAATGGCATGCGACAGACTGCTTTGCCTGGTAGCGAGACCCTTTTTCGCTCAAAGTGTTTATAGATTCACCAGAGGACGCAAGATCGTTTAGCGGTGATGTGTGGAGAAGGAGTTCACGATGTATGCCAAACCGAAAGGATTCGATCGGGTCGGAATCATCCAATGCTTCCTGGCGGCTTTCTTTGTATTGTGGTTCCTGGTCCTGCCTGAGCAGGGAAAATACTTCGCCTGGCCCGTGGTCCCGGAACTGACGGCCTTGTTCCTGGGCGCGGGCTTTCTCCTGCGCAGCTACTTCGGCTTTCACCTGTGGCGCGACAAGACCTGGTACAGGCTGCGCTGGAGCATGTTCGGGGATTTCGCCTTTCTGACTGTGCTTTTCGTGACCACCTGGTGGCACATTCAGGAGATGAACTGGAACCTGCAGGGGGTTAGCTCGGGGCTGAGGATCTTCAGCCTCGTCATCGTACACATCTGGGTACTGGCATATACGTTCGAGCCGCTGACCGTCTTTCTGCTCTACCCGCGCGATCCCCGCGCCAACGACCCCGTCCCTGCCAACCTCTCTGAGGGAGAGTTGCTACGACCGCTCAAGTCTGCGTTCCTGGCGATGTTTTACGCGGGAGCGGCTCTGTGGGCGTTGTTGTTCTTTACCCCGGAGTTTGCCAATACGCGCTGGCCGTGGCCCTTGAATCCGTTCGACGCGCGCATCATGTCCGCCTGGTTCGCAGGCATTGCTGCCTGGTCTGTGACCATGTACTTCATGAAAGACTGGGCAGAAGTCAAGATGGGCGTGCGCGCCATTCTGCTCTTCCTGGTCGGACTGCTGGGCATGTGGATATTTGCTGCCTCACGTTACCCGCTCAACGACACCCGGATCGCGGCGCGGCAGGGCGTAGCGTATGGTGTTTCGCTTGTCGTCATGATCGCCTGGCTCTCGTTTGCCTACTGGAAGCAGCAAAAAGCTTACAGGAAAGTCACGGGGATGGTCGCGGCTCACTAACCGCCGGGCTTTGCGCTTGTTCCCCTGTGCGCTGCACTGGCATCGTAGACCTTTTTCCGGGCAAGATTGATCAGGCCCAGGGGCGTGAATGATTCTGTATTCCACGGATTAAGCGCCATGCGCTCCATATCTGCCTGCAATCGGAGATCGAAGTCCTGTTTCGGGATGACCAGCGTGGCAATCGGAATGGGAGGCGCATCCGACTCCTTCCACTCGATGTAGGCGTGCTCGACCGGCGTCCGTTCCTCGTCCACAAACAACTGGACGCAAAATTCGAAACAGACCTCGCCTTCCCGCAGCGCGTCTCGTAATCGTTCCCGGAGGTAGTTTTCCTTTTGCTGACCGCCCTGCCAGAGCGCCCGCGCCACACCCGACAATTGCTCGCCCGGCGAGGGCATTTTGGTCCCGGTAATAGGCCGCAGCAAGAACCGGGCGACACGCGCCCCAAACTGGAAGGAAGTGCGACTCCAGTACGTGTTTAACTGCAATGGCTTGAAGCTGATCACCGGCGCCAGGAACACCCCCAGAATCCGCCTGGCTTCTTTGAAACCATATTTCTTAACCAGCCTGGGAACCACGCCGGCAATGCCCTCCAGGAGGATCTCCCCCACCTCGATGAACTGGCCCGGGCTGCGCGCGAACGAGATCGGCGTGTTGGTCATCAGGAAATCCTGGATGTTCGAATCATCGGCGGTTGAGAATCGTTCGTCGGGAATCGTCTTCACGCGGATGGCGATCCCGCGTTGATCCTTGCTGAGATCGCCCAGCACTTCGCCACGGGCGTTCGAGAACCGTACGAGCGCAGCATAGGCCGCGCCCGGCTGAAAGAAACCGACCTGTAAATTTTCAGGAACATCCGGCCTGATCTGAAATCTCCCCCTCACCCCTGTCCCCTTTGCATGGAAGCCTCGCCTTAGCTCAGCAGACGCAGCTCTTTTTCGAGCTTTTTCCCGGGCACGATCCTGCATCCGCTGCATGCGTGCTGCCAGGTCATCCAACATCTCATCTTGACTCATCATGACCTACCTCGAAATGAATACCGGTTAAAGAGGGACTGGATGAGGGCATTATAGCAGGTCGGGGAACCCTCCATCCGAACAAAAAAAACGGTCCCGGCGAATCAATCCGAGACCATTTGCCGACGCGGAGCGCAAGCAGGCGCTTACCTATTTGTTCTCGTTGACAAACGCAGCCAGCTTTTCCACAGATGCATCGAACGGGTCACAGGCGACTAGCTCGCCAGCCTTATCCATCTCAATCGAACTTAGATCCTTAATGGAGGAGGACAGCTCGTCGGCAAAGGCGATCCGCACTCCCAGACAGTCCAGAATGGACTGGTGAGCTTCTTTCATCTCGTCCAAAGGCGTAACGGCAGATATGGTCTTCAGGAGCGAGCTCCCGTCCCTGGAAATGCGGACAGCCGGTCCCACCAGTGCGTCGAGCGGACTCAGACCTAGCTGGGAATAATCATCACGCGTAATCTGGTACTCCATCGCCACGTTGTACAGCTCGATCAACTGCAAGCGGGTGATCCCTGTCGACGGGTCCAGCTGGTCAGTGAGCAATGCCTCGAGCTGCGAGAATTCGTTCTGCCACTCTTTCAAAGGCTTAACTGCCGGTTCCATCTCCCGAGCATACCTCGTTTCCGGCGATGCCAGCGTACCGCACGATGACAGGAGGGAGAGAACAACGATCGTTATGAAAAGGATGTGTTTTCTTCTCAAGTTTCCAACTCTCCAATGTGGGGAATGTCTTAACGGATGCTGCTGACGGCTATTTCCCTGTTTTCGTGACCAGAAAGCTATTGAATCGCACTTCATAGTCCTGCTCGCCCAATGCGGCGGCGACCACGCCGCTAAGACCGGAGCCAAAATCAGTATCTGTCGCCTCGTCCAGCAGCACATTGTTGGCAAAAAGCCGCAGGCTATTTCCATCACAGTCCGCCCGTAGCCGGTTCGATTGATTCCCGCCCTGGATTGCGTCACTTTGTCTCCAACCGTCCGGAAAGAAAGAACGGAACTCGCCCTCCTTGTATTTCCCCATGGTATAGCTGCCATTCGCCTGGATCACAAAATAATAGAAATCCTGCTCGACCTGCATCCGGCAAAATAATCCATAATAGCCATTCGCTCCTTCGAGCAGCGGGATCGCGTCCACGTATAAGCTCGCGTTGTCATAGGTCGCGTCAGTCGATGCCCAGAGCACCTGGTTGGTCCCGGTGACCTCTACGTGGTAGCCGTCAGGCCGGTAACCGTAATTCCCTTGAGCATTCTGACCGCTGGGCCAGCCACTGTTCGGATTGGAAAAGTCATCCGAACGAAGCACATTGTCCTGAACCTGACTGGCCTGTGTCACAGCAACGGCCGTAGGCGTTGCTCGATTCTGCGCCGTGAATAGACCAGGTAGCCGCAGCCCGGCCCAGGTGCCAAACAAGCCCAGCGAGCCACACAGGAAAAGCGAAAATAATCCCGCGACAGCGATGAGAGCAATTCGAAGCGATGCGGAGGCAAATCGCCTGTCAGCCCTCGCTGGTGGCGAGCTCTGGACAACCGATCCCGAAGGCCCTACGGTAGCGGAAGGGGAGCTCAGAGAATCTTCGCTTTCATCTACGTTTGCAGCAAGCGGCTCGGTCACGTCAGGATCCTGGAACTCAGCTTCCGTCGTTTGACTGAGGTCCATCTCCGTGACCGATTCCTTACTCACCGGCACATGTACAGCGGCTTCCACCTCATGGAATGATTCGGCAATCGCTTGCAGGTCGAGAGCAAATTCTGAAGTTGTCGCGTAGCGCCGGTCCCGGTCTTTGGCAAGGGCTTTGTTCAACATCCGGTCCACTTCCGGGGGAAGACCAACACGGAGGAGCCGGATGGACGGAATGGGATCCGTGAGATGCTGCAAGGCAACACCCAGGGGTGTCTTTGCCTGAAAGGGTCCGCGTCCGCTGAGCATCTCAAACAGAATCACGCCCAGGGCATAAATGTCGCTGCGACCGTCCAGTGTCTCGCCACGGACTTGTTCCGGACTCATATACGCCGGTGTCCCAATGATGGCGCTGCCAGTCAGGTCCGTGGTGGCTGACGTGAAGTGAGCGATGCCGAAATCGGAAATTGCTGGATTTCCAAAGTTATCGAGAAGGATGTTTCCGGGCTTGAGATCCCGATGGACGATTCCCTGGGCATGGACAGCATCCAGAGCCGGGGCGATCTGCGAGATGATTCGAGCGACCTCCCGGAGAGGTAATCCTGCCTTTTTGATCTTGCCGGCGAGGGTCCCGCCGGGCATGTAGCGCATGACCAGGTACAGGTCATTGTCATATTCCCCGTAATCGTAGACCGGCACAATAGCGGGATGCTCGATCTTCGCGATCAAGCGCGCCTCGCGCTCGAAGCGCTGCCGGAAAATCTCGTTTTCGTGATGATCGCTGGAAACTACCTTGATCGCGACCTGACGGCGGAAATTGGGATCATATGCCAGGTAGACAGTTGCCATCCCTCCCCGGCCGATCTCCGATTGGATTTCGTAGCGTCCGATAGTTTCCTTAGCCATTTTGCAGTGACAATGATCTCACAAAAACGAATGGGCTGGAGATAATGCGACGATTCTATCATGGAGGTGCATCTGGCAATTTCCACAGTTCGCCGCCGGAGTGGCGAAAAGAATGGGCGATTGATCTGCTCACCACGCGCCTGCCCTGCACCCACCTGCTCCCTGAAGAGACGGCGTCAGGGAACAGGTGGGTGCCAGGGGAGAACACGGAGCTCACCGGGTATTTAGATGGTTTTCTCTGTACGCAAAGCGCCAGTGAGTTCCGTGGTGGATCTTTTCACCATAACGGAACGCTCATGATTGTCGGCTGCCCACTCCTTCTGATCTGAAATTCCTACAAGAGCTTGCCTCACCAATCCCCAGGCTAAGAACGCCTCCTGAGAACCCCCCACAGCCAGACAAGGAATGTGAAAAATAGCCAGTAAGCGAGGAAGAAGATAACGATCCAGAGCACAAAACCTTCGATTCCCCGGCCGTTGATCGTCAGGCATGCCTGGATGACAGCCACTACAGCGGCGAGCATCGCCGTTTGTCTCAATCGCAGTGGATTACGCCTGGAGGTAGCCTCTGGCCGTGTTTCTTTCACAAATTCCGTGCCTCGGTCCTTACATTCGACACTACTGTGCCTCCCACCAGCCCATCAACGCGGCGAGCGCTAAGGTCGGCGTGGCATCTCCCTGCCTGCCGGTATTCCAGGTGACGATCAATTCTTTCTTTGCACGCGTGATCCCTACAAAAAGCAACCGTAAGCGTTCCTTCACGTAATCCATGCGCGAAGCCAGCGTCGCCGTTCCTTCGTCATACCAGTCATACTCACCGGATGAAGTCAGCGCGTTCAACTGCGCCAGCGCTTCGGCTTCCAGGTTGAGGCTGTTGCGCAGGAACCATTTCTCGGAAATGAAACGGTCATTGGGTTGATTGGAGGGGAAATCGTAGTTGTTCACACTCATCAAATAGACGCGGTCCCACTCCAGCCCTTTGGCTTTGTGCATCGTTGTCACGACCACCTTGCCGCGGTGCTGCTCCGGGTCGAAGCCCGAATCGTCGGCCGAGAAGCCGATGAATCGCCGCTCGTTCCTGGCAATGACCGCCAGCTCTGCGGTCAGCTCGGGCAGGCGCCACTCAGGATGATCGTCCGCAGCTTTGCCCAGGACGAGAGCCAGCTTGTGCGCCAGTGCCAGATCGGCGGCTTCGGTGAAGATATCCTGCGCCAGCGTCAGCACCAGCTGGTCGATGGGCAGGGTAACCGCCTCCAGCCAGCGGCGCAAATGGACGCGAAAATCGTTCAGCTCCGATACTACTTCCTCGCGCTCGCCTTCCGCCACGCTTTCTTCCCTAACCGCCGACCCATCTTCCCTGCGAACAGGGGCCAGGGAATAAGGGATAAGGGTTTCGCCCCTTGCAAACGCGAGATTTGGATTGACATAATCCTCCACATTGCCCACCTTGCGCAGCCAGGCGCTCGTATCGTGGATCAGCACCTGCCGCTCCTTGACGTCCTTCCACGACCGGCGCCAGACCTGGTAGGCTTTCGCCAGCTTCGAGGCGGAGGAGGGCTCCGCCAGGTAGGAGATCAGGTTGCTCAGGGCACCCGCCGCGGCGCGCGTGTTGGAGGTGCTGCTCAGGAACTCGACGTACTCGATATTCTTCGCCCGCAGGGCATTGATCACTTCCACGCCACGGGTGTTGCGCGGCACCAGTACCGCGACGGTGGAATCCTGGTTCTTTGGCAGCCACCTGGCAAGCGAGTCGACGATGGCCTTGGTCTCTTCCTCAGCCGTCAGTCGTTTGCTCACAAAATACACTGCCGACCGGTCCGCCGGGGGGTTGGGTTGTGGGTCATCGGGCGGCACCGGCACAATGTATGGCGGCGCAAGCGCTGCACGCGCCTCTTCGATCGGATGCTCAGCCATGACCCAGTCGATCAAGTAATTGGCGAGATCGATGATCGATTGCTGAGAGCGCCCCGACTCCGGCATATCCACGCTGGGATTCTCGGCAATGAACTCTCGCAGGAGCTCCGGTGAGGCGGTCGTAAAGGTCTCGAAGATCGCCTGGTTGGGGTCACCCACGCGCACCCAGTTACCGTTCGGGCCGGAGAGCAGGGCGAGGATCTCCTGCTGCAACCGGCTCGAGTCCTGCGCTTCATCTTCGAGGATGAACGGGAAGCGGTAGCGCACGCGCTCAAGATATTCCGGATCGGATTCCAGGATATCGAGCGCCAACCGGATCAGATCGTCGAAGTCCACGGCGGCGCGGTAGGTGAGGGCGCGCTGGTAATCGGCATAAATTTCCAGTCCCAGCTCCGCCAGGGGCAGCGAGGCAGGCTGGCGTTCTAGAAGAGTCCGCAGTTTTTCCGGCGTCAGCCGCCGGTCTTTGGAAGAGCGGATGAATGCCAGCGCCAGGCTCGAGATCACCTCCGGCAGCTGGTCGCGGCGGACCCAGTCCCGTTTGTGCTCGTCGAGGTTGGGGTCGAGGTAGTCGTCGAGCGACTCCGCATGGACGTTCAGCCACGCTTTGACCGCCTCACGCCGGATGAAGTCGGCTTCACGCTCGTCGATAATGCCAAAGCGCTCGTCCAGCCCGACGCGGCCCGGCTTCTCGCGGACGATGTCGTGCGCCAGCCCATGCAACGTGCGGACGCGATAACGATAGAGCGCCTGGAGTGGGTTGTCGAAAAAGCGCTTGACACGCGACTCGAAGTTGTCGACCGCCGAGTTCACCAGGGTAACGATCAGCACTTCCTGGTCCTGCGCCAGGGAGCCGCTGGCAATGATCTGCGCTGCCAGGGCAGAGAGGATCTGGGTCTTGCCCGCGCCCGGCACCGCGGCAATACCCAGCCGCCCGCCGCGATAGCGAAGGATCAGTTCTTGAGAGGGACGAGGAATGAAATTAATCATATTGGGCTAGTAAAGGAGACCCTTTCGAACCGCCAAGCACGCAAAGAGCGTTAAGGCTTCCTAATGAATTTCACGGGCGCCAGGTCCGCCATTCCTGAGCTTCCAACAGGTGATTCGATATGTCATGTAAACCGGCAAATGGTTTCAGCGGTTCGTTCTGTCAGTCTTCTCCATTTTCGCTGGTCTGCAACACTCTCTGGAAGGCGCGCAGCAGATCGCCGCGCTGCTCGAACCCGCTTTCGCCCAGCTCCGCCAGGCATAAATACACGCGTTCCCGGCAGCGATGCAGCAGACCGGAAACCACCCGTGCCATCGCTTCGCGGCTGGTCTCGACCTCATCTACGTCGGTCCAGATCCGGCCCGGCTCCCATTCACGGGTCAGCACGTGTGGATGGGTCAGCGGCTGGGCAAGGCGCTGGTGCCAGCCGCTCGAGCCCACGTCCAGCCAGAACTGGGCAGTGACCGGGCGGTTCATCATCAAGAAAGTGTGCGCCGGCGCAACGAGCAGGGCGTCCTTGTTCTGGGAGCGCCAGCCCTCCACGTACGAGGCGGCGATAACGCCGTCCTGCAACATCTGAATGTATTCCTTCCCGAGGTGGGGGAAGCGCGAGCCATCCTGGAAGAGATAGGTCGATTCGAGCGACTGCCGGAAATGCTGCACAGAGCTGACCAGGCTGGATGCAACGCGTACCGCGTCGAAATCGGTGTGGAAGCCAAAACCCGGCTGGGAGAGCACCTCGCCGAAGAGCTTGCGCAGGAAGTGATCGAATGGCAACTCCTCTCCCTCACGGTACTCCAGTAACCACTCGCGCAGCATAGTGTAGCGGTTGCCGACTACAAATGTGATCCGCTCCTGCACCTCAGGCGTGATCTCTTCGAACGGAGAGAGCCGCAGATCCTTTGCCCGATACACGATCTCGGCCAGCAGCTGCGCCCGAACGAGGTCCAGCCCTTCGATCGACTGCATCAAGGCATAGGCCACATCGAAACGCGGCGGCCGAGTATCCCAGGCGGGGTGCGCGATCGCTGCAAAGGTCAACAGCGCCTGGCTGGCAGGCTCATCACGCAGGGTGCGCGATGGGCGGTGGGAGCGGGTCGGGATGCCAGCCGCCTCCAACCGGTTCATGACCGAGAAGCGCAAGGCATCCGAGAGAAACGGCGAGATGATGACCATATCCGCCGGCGCCACTCCGGCCTCCATGAGTGCCCTCACTTGCGCCACTACGTTGTCGAGCAGCTCAGGATAGAACCGAGCGGCAATGATGCCCACACCCTCCCCGCCGACGGACTCTGGCTCGGGCACGGAGGGATCCGGCGACAGGATCTGCTGCAGGCTGGAGGCGAGAGCCGAGATACTTTCCGACATCACAAACGAGCCATCCAACCGGAGCTGCTCCTCGCACAGCTCGTTCAACGCGTATCCGGTCAGCGGATCGCTGCCCAGGAAGCGACGGTAACCTCCACCCTCGTCGTACATCAGCAGGGCCGACTCAAACTCCGGCAGCCAGGTCCGGATCAGGTCGTGGGCGCGCGGGCTGTCCTCCTCCACGTTATCATAGATCAGATGGCGATAGGTGCGGGTGAGATAGGCGCGGACCATGTCCATGGGCCACAGGATATTGGTGAAGATCTCGAGCTGCAGCGAAAAATCCAGCAGGTTGTTTTCCAGGCAGTATTCCCGGAAGCGGATGGCGCAGTCCTGGGCATCCGCATAGACGCGCCGCTGCGCCGGGTCGCCGAAGTACGCCGCGTCCAGGCGGGAAGCAATTTCCGTGTAAGGGAAGCCGACAATCGCAGCTTTGTTCAGGTTATCGAGGATCTGGGAATACATCCGGTTGCGGTCCATCGTGACCGATTCGAAGTAGCCCTGGTCCAGCAGCGGGCGGACAATATGCGCCATGTAATACTGCGAGGTCTCGAGAGAGAGGAAGACGGGCGGCTGATCGGGATGGGCAAACCCCGCTGCTTCCGCCGCAACGGGCCAGAACAGGTCGACGACGCGCCGCGCCAGCCCGCCGCCGAGCGTTGTCGAAGTCACCTCCCCACCGGCAACCCGCTCGGGACTGTAGAGCAGGTCGAGGTACGGCTCCTGGACGCTTCGCTGCGCGGCCAGGATCAGGATCGATTCCCCCGGCACGCCCTGGGCAAGCAGGTAGCGCATCCGCTCGACGCCGGCGGTGGTTTTGCCTGTGCCCATGGGACCTGAGACGAAGAGCTTCACGTCCAGGGGCGATTCGATAATTTGGCGCTGCGTGGGGCTGAAGTCAATTCCGGGCGGAGGATAAGAGTCGGTCATAAGGGTCAGGTACGGAACAGAATCGATCAGGAGAATGACGATCAGGGATAGAACAATTGTACTACTGTTTTCAACATGCAGAATCAAGAGGGCCGACTTGAGCACCCTGCATGACCTTTGTCTTCTGGCTCCAGTGGCCATTTCCCTTTTCACACATCGTGCTCTGGAATAAAATGGATAATGCAGGGCAGGATTATCTTTTTATCCGTACAAAACACAGGAAGGTCTCGCCAATCGAAGCGAGAGGAGGTACGCAGGAGCGAATAGTCTAATGTCTCCAATCCGGGCAAGTTGCGATAGTGATTAACCTCATGAGGAGAAATATGTGATGCGTACACAAAAAGCTCGTTTCGTGATTGTTTTGGCCCTCATTGTGATGCTGGCGGCATTCCCAATTTCTGCAAGCGCCAATCACTCGTGGGGAGGATACCATTGGGCGCGTACATCGAATCCATTTACCCTGAAAGTCGGCGATAACGTAAATTCATCATGGGATTCCGCTTTCAATACAATGATCACGGACTGGAGTCGATCCACCGTCCTTGATCTGACGAAGGTGGCTGGCGGTACCAGGCCCAAAAATTGTCGTCCCACCAGCGGGCGCGTGGAGGTCTGTAATGCAGCCTACGGAAATACCGGTTGGCTGGGTGTCGCACAGATCTGGCTGAGCGGAGGTCACATTTCCCAGGGCACTGTAAAGAACAATGATACCTACTTCAACACGGCTACATACAACACGCCCGCCTGGCGGAATCTCGTCATGTGCCAGGAAGTGGGACACACCCTTGGTCTGGATCATCAGGATGAAAACTTCAACAATGCAAATCTGGGAACCTGCATGGACTACACCAACGATCCCAGTACAAATCAGCATCCGAACCAGCACGATTATGACATGCTACAGCAAATCTACAGCCACGTCGATAGCACAACCACAATAGGCGCGACGCCCGCTGGCTTTGCTAATGCCAATGTCCACGCGATCGAAAACTGGGGCGAGAAGGTCAGTGACAACGGGAAAACTGCCATCTTCGTCAGGGACTTTGGTAATGATAACCAGATCGTGACGTTCGTGATCTGGGCCACCGGGTAGGGCACACGAGGGTTTCGAAACAGGCGGTGGGACGAGGTCCCAGCGCCTGTTTTCTTCTTTCCAGCCAATTAGAAAGCTTAAATTTCGCAAAATGAACCCTGCGTTCAATTGACACAGCTCCATGCAGCATGTATAATACCGTGCGCTTCTACCCCAGCGGTTGGATTCTGGGGTAGTTGTATGTCAAGATGTCCTTTGGACGTCGAAGCCCCAGCTTCCCCGATCGCAGGCGAAGAGCGCAAGACCTCCGCAGGCGCCCGGTGAAGTGAATGACTGGAGAAAACAAAATGAGATTTGCAATTGTAGAGAGCGGTGGCAAGCAGTACCGCGCCATTGAAGGACGAACCATCGAAGTGGACCGCCTGCCCGTTGAGACCGGCAACAAGTTCGATTTCGAGCGCGTTCTGCTAATGGCAGACGGCGACGACATCCTGGTCGGCACCCCGCTGATCAGCGACATCCTGGTTAAAGTCACCGTGGTGGACCACGTCAAGGGCCCCAAGATCGACCGTTTCAAATATCGCCCGAAGAAGCGCATCCGTGTGCGCGGCGGACACCGCCAACAATATACGCGCTTGTTGGTCGATTTTATCGGTCGCCCAGATGAAGAACGCCAGGCGGAGACGACCAATGTCTCCCGAACGACATCTGAAGCGGATGATCTGACCCTCATCGAAGGGATTGGTCCGAAAGTTGCCGAGATTCTGTCTAAGGCAGGCATCTCCACATTTGCTGCGCTGGCAGAAACAGATGCAGCCGACATCCAGGAGATTTTGGACACCGCGGGCTTGAAGATGATGGATGCAACCAGTTGGCCTGCTCAGGCGAAACTGGCAGCCGAAGGCGA
>DAITPI010000014.1:0-22671 GCA_036833655.1 Anaerolineales bacterium
AGGATATCCGCTTCAAAGGTTTCGGAGGCGGTAATGAGAGTTCCGTTCTTAATCAAAATCGCTGTCATTTTGCTCCTCTGTTGCGTACGTTGATTCTGACTCCTTGATCCCCAGCAATGCCATCAAGACATCGGGTGGGATATCCGCTTCGGGAAGATCGATTTTATAGAGCTGCTCGTTTTCCGCCCGCTCGCGTAGAGACCGCCACAACAAGCCGCGCTCATCGCCAGCTACGACCAGGTCATTGAGCGTCCTGGCGTTCATCAGATATTCGCCGGTGGTGTATAAGAACGTCATCCGCTTCCACTTTTCTGCAACGATTGGTTCTCTTATCTTTTCCAATCCCCCGACCTGGATCTTGTAATATTCTTCATTGGCGCGCGGGTGACCGGACTCATCCTTGAGCAGCTCGCCGCGGGTTGTCAGCTCGTGCCCGCGCACCTCGGCAACATACTCGATCTGGCCGCCGCGCTCGCCAAACGACGAGGGCTGGTAGAACGCCAGGTAGTCCACCGCGACCACTTTCGGAGCCCTGCGGAGCGGGATGCGGTACCAGCCCAGCAGACGCGCGATCTCCAGGTCCCGCGGCGCCGGCAGGAGGCAAACCAGGACGAGGGAGGTCTGCTGCAACATGATGACAATTATACGTCAGCAGGAGTGACGGATGATGGATGATTTTTCGGGGTATTTACCGTATAGTATATGCGTAGTGCAATGGGCAGGGGCAAGGAGGGTCGCATGAAGCAGACGGTCGATTCGACCGGTGGGCAAATTCGAGTACTGATCGTGGACGATCATGCCATGGTGCGACAGGGCCTGCGGACGTTTCTCGAGCTGCAGGATTCCTCGGCGTCAGGCATCACCGTGGTGGGCGAGGCAGAAAACGGCGTGCAGGCTGTGCAACTGGCGGAAAAAATGCAGCCAGATATTGTCCTGCTGGATCTTGTGATGCCGCAGATGGATGGCATCCAGGCGATGGCAAAGATCCTGGCGTGCAGTCCCGGCTCACGCATCATCATCTTGACCAGCTTTGGCGAGGAAGATAAAGTGTTGCCTGCCATCCGGGCGGGGGCACAGGGCTATCTGCTGAAGGACATTCCGCCCGATGAATTGGCGCATGCGATCCGCGAAGTCCACCTGGGAAACGTACAGCTTCATCCGGAGGCTGCCAAAAAGCTGATGTCAGCAGTAGCTGCCCAGGAAGTCAGCGTGAGCCAGTTTGTGACAGGCTCCCGCGACCAATTGACAGAGCGCGAGCAGGAGGTATTGACACGGATCGCCGATGGATTAAGTAACCGCGAGATCGCGGAAAAAATGTTCATCAGCGAAAAGACGGTCAAAACCCATGTGAGTAACATCCTCGGCAAGCTCCACCTGGAGGACCGCACCCAGGCAGCGATCTATGCCTTGAAGCACGGGCTCGGCACGGATAGAGATTGATGCTTAACCTCGGCGTGTTTTTGATTTACGCGGCAGTTTTCTTGCGCGCGGCGGTTGTCGTCGCCGTCGAACCCGAGTTTCCGATCGTCATTGCGCTACTGTCATGCTATGGCTTGCTCCTGATCGGCAAAACATGGTCTGTGCGCAGAAGATCCTGTTCTCGAAAATTACAACTGACCTATCTATGCCTGCAATCCAGCCTCGCGATCGCAGCGCTGGCATTCTCCTCCTACGAAGACTTTATCGCCATGCTCTTCATTCCACTCAGCCTGGACGCAGTGTCTTTCTTCGGCAGGCGGGCTGGATTTATCAGCATTGCCATCTTTTCACTGGCGATGATCGTGACTCTCCTGTTTTCGGATGTCGGACCGCTCTTCGGGCTGACCATGGGGACCCTGTATAGCGGCGTTTGCTTCCTCGTGGGCGGCTACGCGTCCCAGGTCCAGAAAGCCAGAGCAGCTCACGAGCACAATGAGAGGATGCTGGCAGAATTGCAGACCGCCCACCGCCAGCTCCAGGGCTACACGGACCAGATGGCAAATCTGGCGGTCGAGCACGAGCGCAACCGTCTGGCGCGCGAGCTGCACGACTCGGTCACCCAGACAGTTTTCAGCATGAACCTTGCGGCGCAATCCGCATCCCTGTTGTTGAACAAAGATCCAGGGCGCGCGTCGGGGCAGCTGCTGCGCATCGAAGAACTGGCTGCAAGCGCCCTCCGCGAGATCCAGTCTCTCGTTTCGCAGCTCAAGCCGCCCACGATCCTGGAAGAGGGCTTGCCAGCCGCCCTGCGTCGATTGGCGATGGAACAGAAGGCACGCACTGGCTTACAGGTCACACTGGCAATCCAGGGCGAGGGGAGACTAGCCGAACGAGTTGCCACCAGCTTATATGCCATCGCCCAGGAAGCGCTCATCAATGTCGCAAAACACAGCGGGGCATGCGAGGCAATTGTCCGTCTGACAGTGGACCGGCATTATGCTTGCCTGGAGATCGAAGACCGCGGTCGCGGGTTCGAGCCGGACAGTATGCTGAAGCTGCGCGGCCATCTCGGGCTGGCAGGCATGCTCGAGCGGACGAACGAGATCGGATGGAGCCTGGCAATCCTGTCGCGACCGGGCCAGGGCACTCGTATCCTGGCGACACAGAAATCCGTGGGAGACTCACCATGAAGCAGAAGGAGCGGCTGCATGGTTACCGGGGGGCTTACCTGATCGGATTCATCATGATCGCTGCGGCTGCCGCCCGCGCGATCCTCTTCTATCGGAATCAATCGAATCTGGTGCTTGTGATATCGCTGATTGCCGCGTTTTCGCTTCTATACGGCCTTGAGCCCTGGCTTTCGAAACATTTCTCCTGGCACACCTACCTCTATTTTCCGCTGCAAAGTGCCCTCGTAATCACACTCTCGCATCTGCATCCGTTTCTGGACTTCCATACCGTTCTGTACTTCCCGCTCTGCATCCAGGTCTTTCGCGCTTTCACACCGCAAATTGCGATCGGCTGGTCCCTCTTTTTTGTCTTTCTGCTGGGGATCACCCTGATTCCCGGGATGGGCCTCTTCGAGGGCCTGGCGCTCGTTCTGCTGAACATAGCAACCGGCACGTTTATGATCTCCTATGATTTTCTGTACTGGCGGACCCAGACCAGCCAGGAGGAAAGTCAGCGACTGCTCGCGGATTTGCAAGCTGCACACAGGAAGTTGCAGGACTACGCCGCGCAGGCACAGGAATTGGCAGCGGCGCGTGAGAGAAACCGGCTGGCGCGTGAGCTGCACGACTCGGTCAGCCAGGCGATCTTCAGCATCACGCTGATCGCCCGTTCCACGCGGCTGCTTCTAGACCGTGAACCGGCACGCGTCCCGGGAGAGATCGAGCGTCTGCAAGAAATGACCTCCAGCGCGCTCGATCAGCTACGTTCCCTGATCGCGGAATTGCGACCCCGCTAACGAGGGAAAATCTCGGTTCTCCACTCTCTGCTGCTCAAATCGAAGCCAGGTAAAAAGCCTGACCGGTAGATGCCTTTCTACCTACACCGCGAGACCTAGGGCTCGCGATGTAGTTCTACGACACAGGGCGGAATCGAGAAATCCTTCGCACGGTCGAGCAACAGTTCCATCTTCTGCCAGATGCGTTCGTGTTCTGGCGAGCGTATATTGTGTGCATGAACGAGATCCGTGTACTGATCGTGGACGACATCGAGCGGGTGCGCCAGGACTTATCGACATTTCTGACCCTCGCTGGAGACATCGAGATCGTGGGGGAAGCCGCCAATGGTCTCGAAGCCATTCAGATGGCGAAAGCCCTTCAACCCCAGGTGATTCTCATGGATCTCGAGATGCCGGTCCTGGATGGATACCAAGCCACGCGTCAGATCAAGAGACAGCAGCCAGCCTGCCGGGTGATCGTTCTATCGATCCACGGAGGCAATGCAGAGCAACAGGGCGTCCTGCAGGCCGGGGCTGACGATTTCATCGTCAAGGGCGCCTCGCTGGAAACTCTGCTGCAGGCCATTCGCAAGGAATCCTCTCTCAGCCCAATATCAAAAGGAGAACAAATATGAACACCAAGCATCTACTTACAGCCAGCCTCGTGGGCGGCTTGATCAGCTTTGTGCTGGTCAACACTCCGTTCGTCAACTTGATCAACCTGCTGATCTGCGCAGGCTTCTGGATCGGACCCATTGTTGCGGTCTGGCTCTATCGCCGCCTGGACGTGACCGTGACGTTGCGCCAGGCCATCATGGTTGGTCTGCTAGCCGGAGCGTGGCACGGGCTCTTTGGCCTGGTGCTGAGCCTGTTTGGCTTAGCCGGCGCCGGCGGTATGTTGAACGCGGTTCGCCCATTCCTGTCTGCCCAGGACTTACCGGACGCGGAAACTGCCCTGACCGGGATCGGCGGACTGGTCTTCAACCTGTTCGGCCTGGTTTTTGATCTGGTCTTTGGATTCCTCGGCGGGCTGCTCGGCGGCGCGATGTTCCAAACGCGACGCGAACGGACAGAGGCAGTGAAAGCTTAATTTTCGAGGGCGACCCGTCCGTGTCCGTCACGGCGTCGGTCATGGATCCCGGGTCGCCCTGCTTGAAAGGCAAGAGGTACGTGATGAAAGTAAGCCATATGTCGACGCTAAGCGCAACAGCCAGCCGCCCGGGCTGGCTGCGTGGCGTACTGCGTCGGGTCGGCGCCGCCGCTGCCTGGACCTTGTTCCTGCTGTTCATACTGCTCACGCTCTATGAGACCGGTTGGACAATTTTTGCAGTGCGGCTCTTCGGGCCAGCCACGGTAAAAGAGGTTCTTCCCGGCCTGCCGGTGTTTTACATACTCACTGCGGTGCTGGCATGGATCGTTGCCCGATTTATTAGTCCCTGGCGGATCGTCGTCTTGACGATCCTGATCGCTCTTGCCAGCGTGCTGATCACGGAAGCGATCTGGATCCGGGCCTATCCAGACCAGTCGCTCTTCTGGGCCAGGCAGCTGGCTTGGGGCGACTCCACCGTGAAGGACTACGAGAGGTTTCCCGTACGGGTCATCGATAACTCAGCACCCGCCTTCTATTTCAAGGAGAGCCTCGCCCCGGAGCTCTTCCAGACGATCGAATACCGCTCCGATGGTGAGCTCAAACAAATGGATTTTGAAAAATTCCTCGAATCCACACAGACTACATCCTTTATCCTTATCAAGGATGATGCCATCCTTTATGAAGGCTATTTCAACGGCTACGAGAGAGACTCGCTTGTGACTTCCTTCTCCATGGCGAAGTCCGTGACATCGGCTCTGATCGGCATCGCGATCGACGAGGGCTACATTGGAAGCGTGGACAATCTGATGGTCGCCTACATCCCTGAGCTGAAAAACAGAGGACTCGACCAGGTAACGATTCGGGATTTGCTGCTCATGTCGTCGGGCATCCGCTATCTGACAGACGATGAGATCACTCCCCTGGCGCAGATCACCCAGTTCACCGACGACGGCTTGAGCTATTCCTATCCAAATCTTCGCAGCCTGGCGCTGAAGGTGAAACCAGATGGCAAGGCACCCGGCGCCGAATTCAACTACAACAATTACAACCCGATCCTGCTCGGCTTGATCCTCGAACGGACAACGGGGCGCTCTCCATCGGCGTACCTGGAGGAGAAGATCTGGAAGCCGCTGGGGATGGAGTATCCCGCCTCCTGGGACCTGGACGGCGAAAAGAGCGGGTTCGAGCTGATGGCATCCGGAATCAATGCCCGCGCCATCGACTTTGCCAAATTTGGCAGGCTTTTCCTGAACAACGGAGACTGGAACGGCGCGCAGATCATCCCGCGGCAATGGGTCGTCGAGTCCACCTCCCCGGACCCGAACGATCACAGAGTCTGGCGCTCCGATCAGGATTGGAAAAAAGCAAATGGATATTACAAATACCAGTGGTGGGGAAAAATCAAACCCGATGGCAGTTACGATTACGTCGCGCAGGGCCACCTGGGACAGCGGATCTATATCTCCCCACAGGAACGGATCGTGATTGTCCGGTTCGGAACGGATGAAGGAGGAGTTGACGAGTGGTCGGATGTCTTCCAGAGCATCATTGCTCAGGTCAAAACAGATGCTTCCCGAACAAACAGATGGCCTACCAGCACCCCGGAAGAACAAAGCTTTGATTCCGCCAGGATCGCCGATGGATTGCTGGCAATCAAAAAGAATGGCACGAAAATTCATAGCCTGATGGTGATGCGCAATGACCGGATCCTCCTCGATGCATACTTCTATCCCTATGATGGCTCGATCTATCACGATCTGGCATCCGTGACGAAAAGCGTGATGACTACGCTGATCGGCATTGCAGCCGACCAGGGGAAGCTCCGCCTTGACGACACCATGCTCTCGTTCTTTCCGGAACGCAACATTGTGAACCGTGACGCACGCAAAGAGAAAATCACAATCCAGCACTTGGCCAGCATGAGCTCGGGGCTGGGCTGCGACCCTGTCGACGACGAAGTCACCCTGATCAAAATGCGAGCCAGTCCGGATTGGGTGCAATATGCACTCGATATGCCTGTGGTCAAAGAGCCAGGAACACGTTTCGTCTATTGCAGTGTCAATATGCACCTGCTCTCTGCAATCCTGCAAAAGGCGACCGGGATGAATGCCCTGGCGTTCGCGCAGCAAAACCTTTTTGCGCCGCTGGGCATCCAGGATGTGTACTGGCCGGCTGACCCGCAGGGCATCACCCACGGCTGGGGCGATCTATGCCTCCGCCCGGCGGACATGGCAAAGCTCGGGTCGCTATTCCTGCACGAGGGTCAATGGGAAGGAGAGCAGATCGTCTCCCGCAAGTGGGTAGAGCAAGCTCTGCAACCCTACATGACAGGCACGGGCCGCATCGAGGATTATGGGTACGGCTGGTGGATCGGACAACCGGATCAGGAACCCGAGTTCCTCGCTGCGGGCAACGGCGGGCAAAAGATCAAAGTGTACCCGCGCCTGAAGATGATCGTCGTAATGACGGGCGGTGGCTTCGAATACTCGGAGATCGAGCCTTACATGCTGGCGGCGATGGGAGATCTGGATCAGCCTTTGCCGCCCAACCCCGGCGGTGTCGCCCGCCTCAACGCAGCCATCGCGACGATCGAGGCGGACCCTGCGCCGGAGCCTGTGTCAACCCTGCCTGCGATCGCCAGATCGGTTTCCGGGCACACGTTTCTCTTCGACCCTAACCCTATCCTCCGCTCGCTCCGGCTGGATTTTGACGAGCCGGCCGAAGCCATTTTCCAACTCGAGGTTGCAAACGAACCCAGTCAGCGTGTGGCGGTCGTGGGCCTGGATGGAGTCTATCGTCCGAGTCGGGCGGGACGCCCCATCCTGGCGCGCGGCGCGTGGGAGGATGAGCAAACATTTGTCATCGATTACGACGAGGGACCGGGGCTGTCTTTCTACCGGTTCCGCCTGCGATTTGACGGCGATCAGCTGACGTTCCAGGGGCCCGGCTGGACCGTCAAGGCCGCCAGGCAGTAATTCGGTACCCAGAGGAGATCTAGTATGAACGACAAAACCTATTCCCGCAGTGGTTTGCTGGCATCGCCGGTCCGTGTAGCGGTCATTGCGCTCCTGATTCTGGCACTGGCTGCCGCAGCCGTTTTCGTCTGGCGCTCGATGCAACCTTCCGCACCGGTCATTCCGGAGCCAGACTACTGGCCTACGGACGGCTGGAAGACAGACATACCGGAAGCACATGGCTTCGACTCCGCCATCGTTGCCAAGGGACTACGCGCCATCCGGCAAGAGGGCACCAAAATCCACAGCCTCTTGATCATACGTGATGGCGATGTGCTGCTCGATGCCTACTTCTATCCCTATGATGGCAGCACCCTGCACGACCAGGCTTCTGTCACCAAGAGCGTCATGACGACGCTGATCGCCATCGCCGCCGACCAGGGCAAGCTGGACCTGGATGCGCCGATCCTGTCCTTCTTCCCCGATCGCGAGATCGCCAACCTCGACGCGCGCAAGGAGCGCATCACCGTCCGGAACCTGACCGGTAACACGGCAGGCTGGGAGTGCATCCATCACCCGGACGAGCCCACCTCACGAGCCATGCATGCCAGTCCTGATTGGGTCCAGTTCGCACTGGATCTGCCGATGGTCGCGGAGCCGGGCACGACCTTTGCGTACTGCAGTCCCGGCATGCATCTGCTTTCGGCGATCCTGGAAAAGGCAACCGGGATGAACACGCTTGACTTCGCCCGCCTTTACCTGTTCGAGCCGCTCGGTATCCATGATGTAGCCTGGTCCACCGACCCGCAGGGAACCCCCAACGGTCATGGAGAGCTCTATCTCCATCCCTATGACATGGCCAAGCTCGGTTTTCTGTGGCTGCATGGCGGCGCATGGGACGGGAAGCAGATCGTCTCGCACAAGTGGGTAGAGGCGTCCAGCCAGAAACAGATCGGGACCGGTCCCGAATACGGCGATGACTATGGTTATGGTTGGTGGATCGCGCGCCCGGGCGCCAACCCCACGTTTGCCGCCGATGGGCGTGGCGGGCAGAAGGTGCTCGTCTTCCCCGCTATGAACCTCGTGCTGGTGACGACCGGCGGCGGTTTCGACCTCGGCGATATCGACGACTATCTGCTGGCAGCCATCGGCAAGACCAACCCCCTGCCGGCGAACCCGGCGGGCGTCGCCGATTTGCAGGCGGCGCTCATCGATGTGGCGCAGCCCCCGGTGGCACAGGCGGCACCGCCGCTTCCGGATATTGCAAAGGCGATCTCGGGCCATGCCTACGTGTTTGACGATAACCCCTACCGGATGGCGAGCCTGCAACTGGACTTCGGCCAGGCAGCGGAGGCCATGGTTCATTTGACCTTCTACGGCGGGACAGCGGACCAGTCGGGACCTGTCGGCCTCGACGGCCAGTATCGCTTCGGGCAAAACACGGACGAGCAGGGCAGGCTCTTCAAGCTGGGGATGCGGGGCGGCTGGACCGACGAGCAAACATTTGTGCTGGATTACAACGATGTCGCCAGCCCCAATGCCTACATGCTGAGCCTGCATTTCGATGGCAAGCAGCTCAGGCTGGAGGGGCCGGGCCTCGATTGGGAGGGCGGCGTGTCCTTCACGGGATGGCAGGAGTAGAGCAACGAAAAGCGGGTCACGAGTCCCCGAGATCCTGTCCGGCTTGTATCTCGGGGACTCTTCTTGTACAATGATCTTGGACTCATCCATCTTGACAGTGAGCAAGATCGGATCTTGTACCGCCCTCGGCAACACCAACCTACAAAATGCCGTTAGCGAGGAGGACCCATGTCTGAGTCCACACAGAAGCGAAAGATGGGGAGAAAGAGTGCTCGCCAGTTGTCCAACAGAACTGTTCATTCTGCCTATACACCCAAGATAATCAGTATCTGCGTCTCACAACTACGCCGAGGCGGAGTACTGCGCAGCAGATCGCCGGAGGTCATGCAATGAAGGTCTTGACAGTGTATGCCAATCCTAATCCGCGCTCGTTTTGTCATGCCGTGCTGAAGCAATTCACCCGTGGACTCCAGGATGCCGGGCACATGACCGAAGTGGTGGATCTGTATGCCATCCGATTCAACCCCGTTCTTAAGTTATGGGATTTTGCAAACTGGATCGACGAGACTACGCCTATGGAGTATTTGAAAGCCATGATCCAGAGTTCCACAAACCGGACCGTCTGGTTCTTTGCGGAAAAATGGCTCCGTAACCGGGACATCGCGGACATTGCAAAACTTGCAAGAGTGTTCAGGCCCAGAGATGTGCTGAGACAGCAACGCAAAGTCGCCCAGGCAGAGGCGCTGGCAATCATTGCACCGGTCTGGTTTGTGGGATTTCCTGCGATTCTGAAAGGCTGGATTGAACGCGTCTTTTCCTACGGGTTCGCGTTCACCTTTACATCTGCGGGCTGGCAGGGTGAGATGGGAGGGCGCGTGCCGCTCTTCAAACATGATAAAGCCTTGATTATTAGCACAACCATGTTCAACGAAAAAGCCTATCAAGGCGGTATTGGCCAGTCGATGAAGCGCCTGATGGACGACTTCGGCTTCCGCTACCCCGGGATCCGCAACGTAGAGCACGTCTATTTCTATTCTGTGAGCTCTGTGGATGCCGCCACCAGGCAGGATTATTTGCAGCGGGCATACTGCCTGGGCAAGGAATTTGCAGAGCCAGCAAAGATTCCCGAGGCGCTTCTGGCAACACAGAGCTAGAAAGAGCATCAAGAAAGGAATCCACCATGGAAACGCAAAGACAATCCGCGAAAATTCCGGTTGGGGATCAAGTGAGATACTGGAAACAAAGCGCCGCGAACCTCATCAGGATGGGCCACTGCGCCCCCACCGTGATGCAGACGCTCCTGGATATCTCGGATCGACGCCAGGAATGGCTTGTGAAACTGACGGCCGGGATGCCGGGCGGAATTGGGAATACTGGTTTTGAGTGCGGCGCGTTCACTTCTCCCCTGCTGCTCATGGGTTTGCGCTACGGCCTGCGCGAGAGCGACGATGGCCTGCCCGAAATCGTCGACCCTGGGCATGCACTCTGCCAGGACTTTCTCGCCTGTCACAAGACCCTGCAATGTAAACAGATCCGCAAAGATGATCGATTTCCGAAACGATGTATCCGTCCCGTCTGCCTGGGACCACAGCTTTTCATGGCTTCCCTTGTGGAGGAGGGCCGGGCTGGTCTTCCACCTGAGGTCAGGGAGGCGTACCGCCAGATCTATGGGCACTGGACTGCAAGAAATTTTCATTGCGCCCGGGCAGTGTTGGAGCAACTCGAGTACGCGCCTTCGGAGCACCAGGAATTGTTCGATGCCCTTTCTGCGTTTATGGGCGGGACCCTGTTCCTGGGCATGACCTGCAGTGCATTCACCGCGGGTGTGATGGCTGTCGGTCTACAGTCCGGCGAAATCGAAGACAGCCCTGCCCGGGTCGTTCGAATGCTCTACCGGATGACCTTCGGCGGAGATGCCTTTGATGAAAAGATCAATAAATTCAACCGACCGATGAATGCTGGGTATCGGATGTCAAAGTGGTTCCGGCATGAGTTCGGCAGCACCCAGTGCCGGGCGATCACAGGCTGCGATTTTTCGACGTCTGCAGGAGTACGTCAATACGTCGAAAGCGACCAGGTCACCAGGTGCCGGATGGTCGCGACCGAAGTTGCCGAGATGGTTAAGAAGACTCTCTCAGATCTGAAGGCGAAGCAGAGTGCTTTACCCGTCGCGCTGTAGCCTGTCCACGGCCAGCTTGACATAGCTTTTCTTTTCGGTTGAAAATTGGAATATGGGCAAGGAAAACCTGCTTCACGTCGGTCTGTGCAGGCTGGAACCGGTACAGGTCGTCCATAAAATGTGCCTGTTTAGAGATCCAGCGAAGTCGCGTGGTTACGACAAACGAATCCGACAGACCTTCCAGCAATTAAGAGAATGGATCGTTTGCTGCGGGCTGGAACCAAGAAATCTATTGCACATTGGTGTCCCTGTGCTGGAAGACAAGCAACTCATCATGTATGATTGCTGCATCGAGTTTCCCTTCCCTGTGCTGGAAGAGCATCGTGACATTACCTTGAGAGTCCTGCCAGGTGGAGAGTATGCTCTCTTGCGGGTGGAGAAAACACCAGCCAGGATTGCAAAGGCGATCCAATTGTTCTATTCGGATTACGTTCCCAGGAATGCCTTGATTCTGGATGAAGAGCGCCCAACATACGAGATCTACTATGAGGACACAATGGAATATTGTGTCCCGATCCAAAAATAAAACGGACGGATGGAAGAACCCATCCGTCCGTTGCTGTTAGTTCAGCCCAACTTCTCTGTTGAACTCCACGATCAATTCATCGATCTGACCGGCCTGTTTTTGAACATCGGTCCAGTAATTCGGGTCATGCCACTGCGCCTGGATCTCCTCATAGGTGCGACCCTGCTGCTCGACCCAGGTGTAATACTTGAGGTTGTGGACGCGGCGGCGGTCCGTGTAACGCAGCTCGAGCATGTTATCCGTGGACTGGCCATGCAGGTAGCGGGCAAAATCGGCAGCGGCATCGCGCTCCGTATATTGGCCATATTCCTGATGCATCTCATGCAGACGCGAGCGATAGAGCTCCATCGAGTCTGTCAGCACGGTGAGCATGATATCGTTTTCGCCCATCTCGTAGTATTTCGCCGCTTTGATGCAGGACAGGACGTTGGAGATGCCGGAGAAGCCAAGCAGTTCCAGCTGACTGACAATATTCTCTGGAACACCTTTTTCAACCAGATAGGCGCGACCGCTCTCCTCGTTGAAGAGGCGCGAGATATTGACGACCGCGTTATCGTCGATCGCCACGACCACGTCTGTGTTCTTGACGTTGTGGATCCACGGCACGTGCTTGTCGCCAATGCCTTCGATGCGGTGTGCGCCAAAACCGTTCTCCAGAAGCGTGGGGCACTGCAGCGCTTCACTTGCCACGATCTTGCTATCGGGGAAGAGCTTCTTCATGTAGTCGCCGCTGGCAATCGTCCCCGCCGAACCGGTGGCGGACGCCATGCCGCGATAGCGGTCGTTCGGCCCCATGACCTGCTTGAGCGCTTCTTCCATGGCATGACCGGTCACTTCGAAGTGCCACAGGTAGTTGCCGAACTCCTCGAACTGGTTGAAGATCATCAGGTCCTGGCCGGATTGGCGCAGCTCCTTGCACTTGTCGAAGATCTCCTTGACATTCGATTCAGAGCCAGGGGTTTTGATCGTCTCGCCAGCAACCTTGGCAAGCCATTCGAATCGCTCCTTGGACATGCCCTCGGGCAGGATCGCAATGGACTCGCAGGCCAGCAGGGCGGAGTCATACGCGCCGCCGCGGCAGTAGTTGCCGGTGGAGGGCCAGACCGCCTTCTGCGTGGTCGGGTCGAATTGACCCGTGACCAGGCGCGGCACCAGACAGCTGAAGGCGGCGCCGACTTTGTGCGCGCCGGTCGGGAACCATTTCCCCACCAGCACGACGATGCGCGCCGGGACGCCTGTCAACGAGGAGGGGAGCTCCAGGTAATTGACTCCGCCGTAGGTCCCGCCGGAGGCCGTGGGCTGGTTGTGCCAGTTGATCCGGAAGAGGTTACGGGGGTGGAGATCCCAGAGACCAATGCCCTTCAGTTCCTCCCTGACCTTAGCCGGGATCTTCGAAGGATCCTTCATTTGTGCGTAGGTAGGGATGATGATGCTGCGTTCTTTGGCTCGCTTGATGGCATTTGCCCGGCGAGAATTTTCGATGGTCAGATCGATGGTGGTCATGCTGCCTCTCTTGTGGGTGGATTTTTGGAGGAGCCTTGCGAGGGTTTTCTACTTTGGTTCAGGCTATTCTAGTGTACAACCTTCGCAAGGCTCACTGAGTGGAGAAAGTTGTCAGACAATTTGTATTATACCCTCCTTGTCGCAAATTGTGAAATTTGTGACAACAAGTATCGGGTGTCTCACATTGAGTCCATTCATAACGATTGCCAGGAACAAAGGCAAGCAGGTTGGTTTTCCGCGGGCAACTTGCTCATTGACTTTGTCTATTCAGAGTCCTACAATGTAGACGGGAAGTGTCGCATTTCGTTCATAAGGAGGACAAAAATGGTAGACACACCGATCAATTTCCAGGCCTTCGAACTTCGTTCCGCATCACACCATGAATACGAGTGCCTGGCAGGATTTAAGAACCTTCTAAACCGGGAATATTATCCCGATGACCCGCCCATTCCTTTAGAAGAGCAGGTTCAGGGCTGGAAGAACATTCCCGCTTTTGAAGAATTTCAGGCTTATGCGGGTTGGGATCCAACCGGAACAAAGATCTTGAGCTATGGTGACGTTGCTGTCGAGCATACAGGACACAATGAGCACATTGCATACTTCGGACTCGAAGTTCTGCCGGAATACCGCTGTCAGGGGCTGGGCCGGCGGATGCTGAAAATGATCCTGCCCTTCGTGCAGGGACACAACCGCCGCTTGATGCTGGCGTGGGTAAACAATCGCATTCCGGCCGGCGGCATCTTCATGGAGCGTCTTGGGGCACGCAAAGGCCAGGAAGGTCATACCAATCAACTGAAGGTCTCGGAGTTAGACCGCAGCCTTATAGATCGCTGGTTTGAGAAAGGCAAGACCCTTGAACACGAATTTGACCTTGGCTTCTGGGAGGCCGCTGTTCCCGAGGGACATATTGTCGAGATGGCCAATCTCATGCAGGAACTCGCAAATGACCAGCCACGTGACAATCTGGAAATGGAGGATATGAAATTCACGCCAGAGATTCTGCGGGATGTGGAGAAATATTTCTTTGCAAGAGGCGATACGCGCTGGATATTGTATCTGCTGGATAAAGCAACCGGAAAATTCGTGGGACTGACCGAGGTCCGCTGGAACCCCAATCGCCTGCGTATCCTCAATCAAGGCTTTACCGCCATCGATCCCGAGTATCGCAACCAAGGCCTGGGGCGCTGGCTCAAAGCAGTAATGATGAAACGGATCCTTGCGGAACGTCCGGAAGTGGAATTTATCCGCACGGGCAACGCGAATTCCAACGCGCCCATGCTGAAGATCAACACAGAAATGGGATTCAAGCCCTATTATGCAATGACCATCTGGCAGGTGGATACAGCCCAGGTTGAACGGTATCTTGCCGATAACCATCATTCATAAATTAAAGAGCAAAAGTTACTGGAAATGTCTAGTCGTAATCTCATCATAGAAATGAAACGCATAAAAACACTATAGCCTGGCATCGCTTAAATGTTTTGTAACATTCCTGTAAAGTATTTTTAATGTAAGAGCCTCTGCTTTGTTGTAAGATGGTTCTAACAGAAAGGAGGTACCAAATAGAGACTCCGCCTGAGATTCGTACAGAAGGAAGGACTGGGGTACCCTAAGCTGGTCAAAGGTTCGAGCACGATTTTAGAACTTTGAATACCAGACGTTCTCCGAACGATAAAAAGGAAGCAACCCCGCTCCTTACCAGGAACGCAAAATTGACTGACGGATGGGTAACACCCATCCGTCCTTTTTAATTGATATGTTGCGATTTCTTTGAAAGATATGAGAGCAAGGGCGTTGGCCAAACGTGGGCTATACGAAAATCACCCGCCACGCAGCTTTATGGAGTCCTCAGGGCTTTTCTCATCCGATCCAGCCCCTGTTTCAGGATCTTACGCGAAGTGCCAAAGTTGAGGCGCACAAACTGCTCGCTCCCTTTTCCAAAGCGTCCTCCGTCGCTGAGCGCCACATGCGCCCGTTTTAGAAAGAACTCATAGGGAGATGGCTCGAGCTTGAGCTCAGAACAATCCAGCCACGCTAAATAGGTCGCATCGGGGATCGTTATGCGCACCGAAGGTAAATACGTGGTCACGTAATCCACCAGAAAATCACGGTTCGCAGTCAAATACTGACGGAGAGATCCCAGCCAGGCATCGCAGCGACCCGCGTAGGCAACGCTTGCGGCGATCAAGCCAGGACCGGCACAGTGCAATCCCATTCGGAACACCGTGTCGACGTAACGCTTGCGCAGGTCCGGATCAGGGATAATCGCAAAGGCACAGAACAGGCCAGGCACGTTGAATGCCTTGGAAGCAGAGACGAGCGTGATCGTCCGGTTGGCGATCCCGGTTCCGAGAGAGGCGATCGGTCGGAACTGGCTCTCCCCTAGCAGCAGCTCGCTGTGGATCTCGTCAGAGACGATCAAGACCTCGTGCTCGAGGCAGATGTCCGCCATGCGCTTCAGCTCTGCGCGGGAGTAGATGGTCCCGACCGGGTTATGCGGATTGCAGAGCAGGAACATGTTCACTCGCTTCGCCGCACGCTGAAACGCATCGAAATCGATTTCAAAGCACAGGCGATTTCCCTCGATCCTTTTTACCAGCCTGGCTTCCACCTGCGGCGCGCCGGTCTTTTTCTGCGTATCGTGAAACTCATTGTAGACTGGCGTCTGGATTAAATAGCCCCGGCGGTACGTGCAAAATGTCCGCGCCGCGACGTTGTATCCGCTGTTGACACCCGGGATGGTCACAACCATTTCCGGGGAGATCTTCCAGTTGTATAAATGCTCCATGCGCCTGGCGATAATTTCGTGCAGCGTCTTGGAGGGCAGCAGGTATCCCAGGTCACCGTGATCTACAAACTTATGCAGCGCATTCAAGATCGGCGGCGGCGCGGCAAAGTCCATGTCGGCAATCCACATGGGAAGAGCATCCTTCGGATACAGAGTCCACTTGTTGCCGAAAGGCAGAACCCGGCGGTTAGGCACAGTGTCGAAGTCGTAGCGCATAATGCCTCTTATATGCTTTGAAGTTGTGTTCCGAGTTATTTCTTATAGGCCACGATCATACCATCCCGCGCCGGGATGAGGGACACAATCCAGTCGAGATCCGTGGTGATATCGCGCGTAAACCGGCGGATGGCTTCGGTACTCCTCGCATGATCGTTTGGATCCAGGGTTTGTCCGTGCCAGAGCATGTTATCGATGATCAGGATGCCACCATGCCGCAACTTCTCCTTGATGACCGGGAGTGAACCGGGATAGCCTTCCTTGTCGATGTCGTTGAAGATGATGTCAAAGGGACCCTCGGTCTGGCGCAGCGTGTCCACCGCTTCGGCAATGTGGAATTTCACCAGGTCCACGAGATCCAGCGCGGAGAGATGCCCGCTCGCGCGCCGCGAGAGATCTTCATCCCAGACCGTGTGATGCACCATCCCTCCCCCATTTTCCTTGACTGCTCTGGCAAACCAGGCGGTCGAATATCCGTACCCCGAGCCCAGCTCGAATACGGACCTGGCATTGATCATACGCGCCAGCTGATAGCAGTAGTAGCCACAGGCGGGACCGATGATGGGAAAGTCGTGCTCCGCGGCATATGCCTCCATTCTCTGCAACTCCGGCTCGCGCGGCGGGACGAGCGAGGCAAGATAATCCTGCACAGACTGGTAATCGATCTCAGACATGGTTTTCTCCTTCTACTGATAAGTAGAGCGGGCTATTCACCCGTCAACAGCCAACGGTCACGCTGCTCTCTTGGTTTCACTCGAGAGTGCTCCGCAAAAGCGTGACCTACTCCAATATCTCTTCTGCGATGGGCAAGACTTTCTCTGCCCACATGGTGTACATCTTTCCGGAGGGATGCAAACGGTCGCCGGTGATCAACTCAAAATCGTCCATTGCCATGCGTGAGATCACCGTGACATCCACATAGTGCGCGGCAGCTGCTTTTGTCTCTTCCAGATTGATCGCATTGAACTCGTCGATCTGCTGGCTGATCGGCTCGGTATCCCGGGTCGCGGCAAAAGGGGTAAAGCCCCAGTCCGGGATCGAGAGCACGATGACCTTTTGCGGATCTCCGCCGGCATATTCGATCGCCTTGTCGAGCATGAAGCGGAAATCTTCCCGATAACCATTTGCCGGGTAGCCGCGGTACTGGTCGTTCACGCCGATCAAGAGCGTCACGAGGTCATAGGTTCCCTCGGGCGGAGATGCCTGGATGCCCTCCCAGAGCTCGTCCACGGTCCAGCCAGTGCGCGCAATGATGGTCACTTCTACGGGAATGTCCTCCGCTTCGAGCATCCGGGCAAGCCGATGGGGCCAGCGATCTTCGACGGAGACCTTTTCCCCGATCGTATAGGAATCACCAAGGGCGAGATAACGAAAGGCGGGCAAGCTGGTTTCTCCTGAGGCAGGCGTGGAGGTGACAACGCTTTGTACACAGCCGATGAGTAGTAGAACGAGAAGGAGGGACAGATAGCGCATGTTCGATTATAGCCAGGAATTCAGTTCTTATGCGTCTTCACCGTTCGAAGGGACCGTCTAATTTCGTGGGATTGTCGGATGATCTTACCACCGAGCACACGGAGAAAACCTCTAAAAAAGCTCGGTGCGCTCGGTGTTCTCCGTAGTAGACGTGTCTTACCCGATCCTTTTGGCACTCCCGGTTTAAAAAGAGCAGGGCATGCAAACTTCCATGCCCTGCTCGAAAGAAGAGAGTCTGGCTATGCGGCAGGAGTGGATCGACGGAGAGTGTCCCGGCGCAGCAGGCTGAAGATGGCAAGCACCAGCATCAGGGCCGCCGCGATCCAGGCGCTCGTGACCACGCCAGGCGCCGAGGTCTGTTTGACGGCAATACCGATAAATGCCCACACCAGGACGGCAAGATAGCCCACATCGCGACGCGTGAGCGCCATTGCCAATCCCAGCAGGGAGGCGACAAACAGCATGATCACAGCCCAGGTCTGCGCAGGGATCCCAAAACCATCCCAACCGACGAAGTAGAGCCAGTCTGTGACATTGGCTACTGTGGCGACTGTAATCCAACCGAGATACACACTGAACAGGACATCCACAGACCAGTACTCGGCAGGACTTGCCTGAGAGCGGTTCACGTCCAGGCGCAGGTAGCTGGCGATCAGCAAACCGAGCAGACCCAGCATCACCAGCACACTCAAGCCAAACTGGTTGTAGTGCCAGCAGAACAGCCAGGCTGCGTTAAAAAGATTGCTGGCCGCAAACAGGTATCCCAGCCGGCGCAGACGCGGATTCTCTTTTTGGGAAGGCAGCAGCTGATAGATCGTAAAGGCGATCCAGCCGATGTAGATGATGCCCCAGATGGCAAAGACGTAGCCAGCCGGAACAAAGTAGACCTGGAAGCGGTCCGAGATCTCACCGGTGTTTTGCCCGTTCAATGGCAGCGTAGAAGCGAGGATATTGACGGCAAGGGCAAGGAGGACAGTCAGCAAATTGGCGATCTGGCGGGTCGTATCTTTTGACATGAAACGAGTTCTTTCTCCCATGAGCCGCTAGCGGCTCCAGACCAGGGCGGGAATACGCTTTAGTTTACCCCAGGTGCTGAGTGAGCGACGGGAGGAAAAGACATCGTAATCGTTCTTTTCGATCTCATCGAGGATGCCCTGGTAGAAGACCGAGGCCGCTGCAATGGCAAGCTGGCCTTCCTTTTCGAGCATGCTCACACCTGCCTGCGATTCCTGGTACAGCTGGCGGGTGCGGTCGATCTGGAAGCGCATGAACTGGCGCCAGTTCTCGGTGACGCGTCCCGCGGCGATATCGGCCTCATGGATGCCGTAGAAAATGAGCTCTTCGCGGGGTAGGTACAGGCGACCGTTCCGGTAATCTTCACCGATGTCCCGCAGAATATTCGTCATCTGCAACGCCACACCAAGCTTGATCGCGTAGGGCACTGCCCTGCTATCCTCGAAGCCGACAATGTACATGCTCATCAGTCCGACTGTGGAGGCGACGCCATAGCAGTACGTGGCAAGATCATCGAAGGTCTGGTAGCGGATCTGGGACAGGTCACGGGCGACGCCGTCGATCAGCTGCAGGGCATAGTGGCGCGGGATATGATAGCGGGTGAGCGTATCGGCCCATGCGGCGGCGACCATGTCGTTATCGGCGAACGATGCGGTCTCGACCATCGTACGCCAGTAGTCCAACTGCGCCTCGCGCTGGACATCCGTCGACTCATCGACAATATCGTCTACGGTGCGGCAAAAGGCGTATAGCGCCCGAACGGCAAGGCGCTTCTCCTCCGGGAGCAAGCCGGAAGCCAGATAGAACGATTTACTGTGGTGTGAGGTGATCTTCTCTGCCTGTTTGTACGCTTTCCGCAGCGCGGCGTCTCCTGCCCAGTAAGAAAAGAAGGGCCGCGTGCGAGGGTGCGGAATATTGCCCGCCAGGGCAAGAAGCTGGTTTTCCCAATTTGCTTGAGCTTGCATGGTAAACCTCCAGAAATAGGAATAGCCGTATTGTACAGATTTTGTACGGTTTGTCAAGGTTTTGTAAGTAATATCTTGACAAAAATTAGACAACGGTTATAATAGTGCCATTCGATGGAAAATCAGGAGATAAAATGCAAAATCCAACTGCTCTTGTAATCGGTGCCGGGATCGGCGGGATCGCTACCGCCGCCCGGCTCGCCAGAAACGGTTACGATGTGACCGTGGTCGAGAAGAACGATACTCCCGGCGGACGCTGCAACCAGATCGTGCGTGAGGGTCATCGCTTCGATATCGGACCAACTCTCTTCCTCATGCCCGAAGTCTGGGAGGAGACCTTTGCCGCTCTGGGCGAGAGGATGAGCGATCATCTCGAGCTCAAGCGCATCGACCCTACCTATAAGGTTTACTTTGACGATGGCTTGCAGCTGTCGCTCACCTCGAACATTGGCGAGATGCAGACCCAGCTCGAAGCAGTGGAAAAGACGGCTTTTACCGGTTTCCTCAATTACATTGCAGAGGGCAGCAAACACTACAAGATGTCACTCGAGAAATTCGTCGGAAGGAACTTCTACAACATCTTTCAGTATTTCTCGCTCAGGAACCTGCCCCTCCTCTTCCAGCTCAAAGCATTGAAGAAACACTACAACAATGTGAGCCAGTACTTCCAGGACGAACGGCTCAAGGCAGCCTTTACCTTCCAGAATATGTACCTGGGCTTGAGCCCCTACGATGCGCCTGCCACCTACTCGCTCCTGCAATACACCGAGCTGGCGGAAGGTGTCTGGTATCCCATGGGCGGCATGTACGCGGGCATCCAGGCTCTGACCCGGATTGCAGAGAAACTGGGCGTAAACTTTATATACAACGCGCCCGTGAAGCGGCTGAAAGTCCAGGGGTCGAAGGTCGAAGGGGTCGAGCTGGAAGACGGGCGCGAGCTCAAGGCAGACATTTTTATCGGCAACGCCGATCTTCCTTACATCTACAAGGAACTGCTCCCCGAAAGCGCAGAAGCGAAGAAGCTCGACGACAAGCTCTATACCTGTTCCACGATCATGTTCTACTGGGGCGTGGATAAGCAATATCCGCAGATCGCCCATCACAACGTCTTCCTCGGCGGCGATTACAAAGCCTCCTTCGACCAGATCTTCAACGAGCACACATTGCCGCAAGTGCCCTCTTTTTACGTCCATGCGCCGGCGCGCACCGATCCAGCCGCGGCGCCCGCCGGACAGGACACGCTGTACGTGTTGGTCCCCGTGGGGCACCTGGATGCGCGCAGCGAACAAGATTGGGAGGCGCTGGTGCAGCGCGCACGCAAAACCGTGCTGGCTCGTCTCGCCGGGGAAATGGGCGTCACGGATCTCGCCGAGCACATCAAGTTCGAGATCGTCTACCAGCCCAAAGTCTGGCAAAAGCGCTTCAACCTGGAAAAAGGCGCTGCGTTCGGGCTCAGCCACAACTTCTGGCAGGTTGGGTATCTACGGCCGCAGAACCGCCACAAACAGTACAAGAACTTGTATTTCGCCGGCGCATCTACCCATCCAGGCACGGGTCTGCCCATTGTGCTGCTCTCTGCCCGGCTAACGACCGAGCGAATCTTGGAAGAAGCAGGTACAATATCTGTACAAAACATGGTCAAGGCTTTGGCGCAAGCGCGAGCCTGAAAAGGAAAACGAATGGTCAGTACGACACCTGCTTTCAATCTCAAAGTTGTTCTCAAAGAAACGGGCATTGCCGCCGACACACTGCGCGCCTGGGAACGCCGTTACGGGCTCCCCAAGCCTCAACGCACAGCGGGTGGACATCGTCTGTATTCCCAGCGCGACATCGAAACGATCAAATGGCTGATGCGACGCCAGGTGGAGGGTCTTTCGATCTCCCGCGCCGTCGACCTTTGGAACGAACAGCTCGACTCCGGGTCCGACCCCCTGGCGGGCTCCATGCCAACTGCGCTGACCTCCTCTGCAATGAATCTCGTCCAATACCAGTCGCCCGATACTACACTGGATGTATTGCGCGCCCAGTGGATCGAAGCCTGCCTGAATTTCAATGAAGCCAGTGCCGAACAGGTCTTGAACCAGGCGTTTTCCATGTTCCCGGTCGAAGCCGTAGCAGTGGAACTGCTGCAAAAGGGCATCGCGGAGATCGGCAGCCTCTGGTACGAGGATCGCATCACCGTCCAACAGGAGCATTTTGCATCCGGCCTCGCCATTCGCAGACTGGACGCCCTGCTGAGCGCCTCCGCAGCGCCCACCCGCAACCAGACGGTCATTATTGGCTGTCCGCCCAACGAGTGGCACACATTGACGCCGTTATTGCTCGCCCTGCTGGTGCGGCGCCGCGGTGTGAATGTCATCTATCTGGGTGCAAACACACCGGCATCCCAATTCACCGAGACCGTGCGGAACACCCGCGCCAATCTGGTTGTGCTGGTGGCACAGCATCTCTTGAGCGCTGCCACAATGAAACATACCGCGTTCGTGCTTTCGGCACAGAGGATCCCGGTCGCCTTTGGTGGACGGATCTTCAACCTTCGGCGAGATATCGCCGATACCATTCCGGGCTACTTCCTTGGCAACGACTTGAATACCGCCCTGGAAGGGATCGAAACCATCCTGGAAGGTAAAGTCAAGAAACGTGAGCCAAAGGTCATCTCGCATGTCTATGCCGCCGCACACCAGGCATTCATCTCGAAGCGTCCACAGATCGAGGTGACGGTGCGCGAGTCACTGGAGCCACTCGGCATCTCGCCGGAAGATATCGATACCGGTATTCATTTCCTGGGCGAGAATATCACGGCGGCGCTGCAGTTAGGCGATATGTCGCACGTTTCTGCCGAGCTGGACTGGCTGCAGGGTCTGTTGCGCTCGCACGGGTCGTCGGAAGAGCAGCTGGTCCGCTTTATGCAAACCTACTCGAATGCCATCGACAAAAGCATCAATGGACAGGGTAAGCCCATCTTCGAGTGGATCAATACGGAGATGCAAAAATTGCAGGCGTGAGCAGTCTCCAGTC
>DAITPI010000015.1:0-22470 GCA_036833655.1 Anaerolineales bacterium
TGGATGTGGTCGTGGCCGGACTGGGGGAGGCGACCTGGGGCGCGAGCCAGAATGATAGCCATTCCCTGTATCTGACAATCGGGACCGGCATTGGCGGCGGATTCATTGTCGACGGCAAGCCGCAGCACGGGCTTGCCAGCCTCGAGATGGGCCACATTCGCATCCCCCACGACCGTGAGCGGGATCCGTTTCCCGGCGCCTGCCCCTACCACGACGATTGCTTCGAGGGGCTGGCCTCGGGACCGGCAGTCCAGGCGCGCTTTGGGCAGCGCAGCGAGACCCTGGCTGATGATCATCCCTTCTGGGAGATCGAGGCGGACTATATCGCCCACGCGCTGGTGAACTATATCCTCTCCCTGGCGCCCGAGCGGATCATTGTTGGTGGCGGGGTGATGCAGAAGCAGACCATGTTCCCCAGCGTACGCAGGAGGGTACAGGAGTTGTTGAATGGCTATATCCGGCATGACATGATCCTGGAGCGCATCGATCAATACATTGTCACGCCGGCGCTCGGCGGGCGCTCAGGCGTGCTGGGCGCGATCGCGCTGGCGAGGAGTGAATGGAGAGGTGGATAGCCCCGGGTGTCCCGTTCTCCCCGGCACGTGCAGCGAGCAAAGGAGGTGCCTCCGCCCATAACACGGAACCATTTGTCGGCTGAGAGTGAAGCATTGTACTGTTTCAAAGAAGAGGAGAAACCATGAGTCCCAATCGAAATCCTGCTCGTATGTCCCGCCGCGATTTCCTCAAGCTGGCGGGGGCCGGAACGGCAAGCGTTGCACTGGCGAATTTCCTGGCGGCCTGTGCCCCGCAGAGCTCTGGACCGGTCACACTGAACGTGCTTGTGCCTGCTGCGCCAGACCCCGCCCCTCCGGGTGTGGCCAAGTTCAGCGAGGAGGCGTTCGCCAAGTGGAAGGCCGATAATAACGCCGAGGTGGCCTACGAAGCCCCGCCGTGGCCCCAACTGCATGACAAGATGGCGGCCAATTTTGCGGCAGGGCAATATGTGCATGACATCGTGTATATGTCCGGCTGGGTGCCCGAGTTTGCCGATTATCTGATCGATTTCGTGGGCAAGCTGCCGGCAGACTTGATCTCCGACCTGCCAGCCTCGTCGTTCAGCACACTCACCTGGGAGGGCAAGCGACTGGGCGTGATCTTCACCCTTTCCCTGCTCACGATGTTCTACAATATGGAGCATCTCGAGAAAGCAGGGATCCAGGCTCCGCCCAGGAACTGGGATGAGCTCAAGGGCATTGCCAAGCAGCTGACCGGCGGCGGCCAGTATGGCTGGGTGTTGAACTACGGGGCACCCGAAGGGATCGGCGGCGTCGCATCCTACTGGATGTGCTTCCTGCAGCAGGCGGGCGGAAAGCTGTATGACGACAAGGGGCAGCCGGCCTTCAACAATGAGGCAGGTGTTGACTCGCTGCAGGTCATGGTAGACCTGATGGAGAGCACAGATCCCGGCTCGATCAGCTACGTGGGCATCAACGACGCGACCAACGTCTTCTCATCGGGCCAGGCCTCGATGATGATGAACTGGCCCTTCATGTGGAAGCCGGCCAACGATCCGGCCTCCTCGAAGGTGGTTGGGAAGGTGGGTTCCGCTATCCTGCCCGCCGGCCCGGCCGGCTCGGCCTCGATCGACGGCACAGACGCCTATACGATTACCAAGCTCTCTCCCAACCCCGAGCTAGCCCGCAAATTGATCGAGTTCTATCTCGAGAAGGAAGTGCAAAAGCGCCAGGTGCTGGATACGGGCTGGCTCCCGATCCGGCTTTCGGTGCTGAACGATCCGGAGGTCCAGGCGGCCGCGCCCAATGCGGCAGTCGTGCTCGAGCAGGCCAAGAATCCCTACGACAGCTATGTCACGCCTGATTACAACGCGGTCACCACAGCCATCGGCGTCGAGATCCAGAAGGCTCTCTCGGGCGCGCAGAGCGCCGCCGATGCGATCCAGAATGCCTCCGACCAGGTGGCCGAGATCGTGAAGAAGCGCGGATAAATTCCCCTCACCCTTGCCCCTCTCCCAAAGGGAGAGGGGATTGCTCCCGTCCCATTTGGGGGACGGGCTGGGGATGAGGGTGAAAGCATCTATGCAGACCACCAACGATTACAACCGCAAGCGCTACCGTCTGGGGCTGTGGTTCACAGCCCCGGCGGTGATCGTTCTGCTGACCGTCCTTGCCTACCCGATCCTCGCCTCTCTGGTGCTTTCGTTCCTGCGCGTGCGTTTTGCCGGGCAGGGATTGACTTTCCAGTTCAACGGCCTGGAGAATTACGCCGAGCTGCTCACCAACCCCTTGTTCCGCGAGTCTCTGTTCCGCTCGGTGTATTTCACGGTCGTCGAGGTGATCGCCGTCCTTTTGCTCGCCCTGCTGGTGGCACTGATGCTGAACCATCCGCTGGGACGTCATGCCTTCTTCCGGGTGGTGCTGCTCGTGCCATGGGCGCTGGCGCCTGTTGCCAACGCGGTGCTGTGGAAGTGGATCTACAACGCCAACTACGGCATCCTCAACCAGGCGCTGCTGGGCCTGGGGTTGATCCGGGAGAATGTGATCTGGCTGGGGAGTCCGTGGCTGGCGCTCAACATGATCCTGCTGGCAGACATCTGGAAGGCGGTGCCGTTCATTGCCCTGCTGATTCTGGCAGGCCTGCAGAACATCCCGAACTATCTCTACAAGGCGGCGCGTCTGGATGGGGCCAATAGCTGGCAGCAGTTCGTCCATGTGACGCTGCCCGGGCTGAAGACCACGCTCGTGATCTCCGTGGTCCTGCAGAGCATCTGGGCGCTCAAAGTCTTCGACCTGATCTACGTGCTGACCAAAGGCAGCCCGGCAGACAGCACCGTGCTGCTCAACTATCTCTCGTGGCGTGAGACCTTCAGCAACCTGGATGTCGGCTACGGCGCGGCCATCGCCAATGTGCTGTTTGTCCTGATGCTCCTGCTGGCGCTCGTGTATATTCGCGCCCTGCGCCCGCGCCAGGCACGGGAGGGATGACATGCCAGCCTTCAAGCGCTATCTGGTCCGCTTCTTCATCCGTGCCGGGCTGGCGACCTTCACGGTCCTGGCCCTGGGACCGGTGGTCTGGGCGGTGGTCACGAGCCTGCTCCCGCTCTCCTCGCTGACCTCCCGCCCGCCGGACCTGAATCCGCTGAACATGACCCTCGAAAATTACAGCCTGGTGCTCGACAGCAGCCGCGGCCTGTTCCGGGGACTGGTCAATTCCTCGATCATCGCGATCTTCACCAGCGCGGTGGGGCTGGTCATCGGCTCGATGGCGGCCTACGCCCTGGCGAGGCTGAACATGCCGGGTAGGAATCGGCTCCTGATGATGATCCTGGCCACGCAGATGTTCCCGGGGATCGTGATTGCCATCCCACTTTTCCTGGTCATGAGCCGCACGGGACTGGTAGATACGCACTTCGGGCTGATCGTTGTCTATCTTTCATTCATCCTGCCCGTTGTCATCTGGATCCTGAAGGGGTTCTTCGAAAGCGTTCCGATGGAGCTGGAGCGGGCCGCAGCGGTGGACGGCGCTTCACCGCTCCAGACCTTCCGCTACATTGTCCTGCCCATTTCTTTACCGCCGCTGTTTGCCACGGGAGTTTTTGCCTTCATCGAATCGTGGAATGAATTTTTCTTTGCCATTATCCTGACGCGCATCGACGTCAAGACCGCATCCATTGCGATCGCGGAGTTTTCCGGCCAATACCAGACCCTCTACGGGCAGATGCTGGCGTCGGCTGTGCTGGCCAGCATCCCGGTGGTGGCGCTGGCGATCATTTTCCGCAGGTTCATCCTGGAGGGCTTCGTGGAAGGAGCGATCAAGGCCTAATGGCTACTCTCGAGCTCATCAACATTGCGAAGAAGTTCGGCGACTTCACTGCCGTGGAAGACGTCGACCTGCGGGTGGAGGAAGGCGAGTTTGTGACCCTGCTGGGTCCATCGGGCTGCGGTAAATCCACCATCCTGAACATGATCGCAGGGCTGGAGGACGTCAGCGCCGGTGAGATCCGCATCAACGGGAAGAAGGTCAACGAGCTGGGACCATTCGAACGCGACGTCGCGATGGTTTTTCAAAACTATGCCCTTTACCCGCACATGACCGTGGAGGAGAACATCGGCTTTTCTCTCCAGCTGCGGCGACGTCCCCGAAACGAGATCCAGGACCGGGTGCGCAGGGTGGCCGAGATGCTGGAGCTGGAGAAGTTCCTGCACCGCCTGCCGCGCGAGCTCTCGGGCGGCCAGCAGCAGCGCGTCGCCATCGGCCGCGCAGTCATCCGCGAGCCATCCATCTTCCTTTTCGACGAGCCGTTCTCCAATCTCGACGCGGCGCTGCGCCTCAAGACCCGCGGCGAGATCAAGGAGCTGCACCAGCGACTGGGCGTGACGACCGTGTTCGTAACCCACGACCAGGAGGAGGCGCTCTCGCTCTCTGACCGCATTGCGGTCCTGCGGACTGGCCACCTGGAACAGTACGGCTCGCCCGAGGAGATCTATTCGAGACCGGCGACAAAATATGTGGCCCGCTTTATCGGCACCCCCCAGATGGATATCTTTTCCGGGGAACTGGTAGACAATGGCGGCTTGCAATATCAGGTCGGTGACGCCAGGATTCCGCTGCCTGCATCCGTCCGCAGCGTAGATGCCGCAGTCGATATCGGCGTGAGGGCGGAATTTGTAAACCTGGGCACCAGAGGCTTCGATGCAACCGTTCGCCTCGTACAGCCTGTAGGTCCGTTTACCTATGTGACCGTTGGCTGGAAGGGCGGCTCAGTAACCGCTCGGGTCAGCGGGGTCTCCCACCTCAAGCCCGGCGAGCAGGTCAGGGTGGAGATCATCTCTGAAAGTTTACTTTTCTTCGACAGAAATACTGAAAAAAGATTGGACATCTCATGAATAAATTCCCCAATCTGCCTTTCGTGCATTTGATGCCATTCGCCGAGATCGAGGAGAAACGATCTGTTTTGCTCATTACGTCCCGGCCGGCATGGAATGCTGTCGAGGAACAATTGAAAGGCTTACATATTGCAGCAAGAATTGAAGTCACACAGGCAAACACCGCGCATTGGGACGATCTCCAAGCATCGATCGAAAATCAAGAATCCGAAATCGTTTACGCCGTAGGCGGAGGACTCGTCGCGGATGCAGGGAAATACCTCGCCATGAAACTCAACCTCCCCCTGGTTGTGCTTCCTACTGCATTATCCGTCGATGCCTTCCTGACCTATGCATCCGGGATTCGGCGGGATGGCTGCGTCTATTACATCGAGACCAAGACACCTGAGACCCTGATTCTTGACCTGGATGTGATCGCGGGCGCACCCGCCTCCATTCGCGCGGCAGGCATCACCGATGTGATGTCGATTGCCACCGGATCCTGGGATTGGAAATTCGCCCATGAGCAGGGCAAAAATCCGCCCGGCATGGAATTCATCCCCTGGGTGTACGACAATGCCCAGAGCATCCTGAACGGGGTCATGGACTGCGCGGAAGCCGCCGGTCGCGGCGACAAAGACGGTCTCAAGACCCTGTACGACTGTCTTGCCATGGAAGTCCAGCTGTGCAACCAGGCCGGGCATGCGCGGCCCGAAGAGGGAAGCGAACATTACTTTGCCTATGCAGTTGAAAATGAGATGGGCCATGGTCTGCCGCACGGTGACCTGGTCGGACCTGCCATCCTGTTAATGGCCCATCTGCAAGGTCAGGATACTGTACACGTGGAGAAAGCGCTGAAGGCCTGCAACATTCCTCTGCATAACATTCCACCGGGCACGGTGGATCGGACCCTGAAGATCTTACCGGCCTATTGTGAGCAACACAACCTGGCATTCGGGATAGCACATACATTGCAGCCAGCCTGACAAACGAGACTCCATCCGGCGAACGTCAAAGCATGGTTCATCCTGTAAATACGGCAAGGCTGGTCCTGAATCGTTGGAGCTAGAACGCCCGTTTGCACTGATCATCCATACACCATACTATCAAGGAGCATGACATGAAAATCGCATTTGCAGGAGCCGGGTACATCATCAACATTCACGCTCAGGCTGCGAAGACGCAGAAGGACGTGCAGCTCTTCGCGGTAGTTGAGAAGTTTCCCGAAAAGGCTGCCGCGCTGGCACAGAGATTCGGAATCAAGAATCAATACGATACGGTTGAGCAGATGCTTGGAGCCGGGAAGGTGGATGCGCTCGTGATCGGCACGCCTAACTTCCTGCATGCACCCCAGGCGATCGCTGCCCTGAAGGCCGGTGTACATGTCATGGTCGAAAAGCCCATGGCCATGAGCACGCGTGAGGCGGAGAAAATGATCGAAGCCGCCGAAAAGAGCGGGGCCAGGCTGATGGTAGCCCACTGCTGGCGTTTTGATGAGGAGGTGCTCTGGCTGAAAAAAGCCTCGAAGAAGCTGGGGAGGATCATCCGCACAAAAGGCTACGGCGTCCACTCAAACTGGGGGCCGGCTGGATGGTTCACCCAGAAGCAGCTCGCAGGCGGCGGGGCGCTGGCCGACATGGGCATCCATGCGCTGGATACGGCACGCTTCCTGTTGGGCGACCCGAAGCCCGCCTCCGTGTATGCAAAGATCGGAACGCATTACAAGAATTTCGATGTGGACGACACCGGGGTGATCCTGGTCGAATGGGACAATGGCACGACATCCTATATCGAATCCGGCTGGTGGCAGCCGCATATGGATGGACCGGAGGCGGCAACGCAGCTCTATGGCACCAAGGGGTTTGGCCAGCTTTTCCCAACCCAGCTTGAGATCCCAAACATAAAAGCCCAAACGGTGGACCTTGTGAACCCCGGTTTCACATATCCGCGCGCAGAGCACTGTCCTCAAAGCATGTACGATGCGCAGATGGCTTATTTTATTCGTTGCATCCGCCGAAATAAAACTCCAAATCCAGGCGCGGCAGAAGGCATTGTGAACATGAAGCTTGTGGAGGCCGCCTATACGAGCTCGAGAACAGGAAAGGCTGTGGAGATAAAATGACCATTGAATCGATCCTTCCCGTCCCTGAGCTGTTTTCAGCCAGGCGTATCCTTTGCTTCCAGCCGCATTATGACGATAACGATATCGGCGCGGCCGGAATCCTCACGCAGCTGGCACAGAACGGTGCGGAAATCTTCTATGTCACTGCCGCCGACGATCTCATGGGCGTTGTCGACGCTTCCCTGTCCAATCAAAATGCCGCCGAGCTGCTGAAACGCGACCAGTTTGCAGCAGGGAAGATCGTGGGTGTCAAAGAACAGTACTGGTGCGGGTATCCGGATGCTGGGGAATACAACTACTTCGATTTGCGCCGCGACTTTCTAAAATTCATCCGTTTCATCCGGCCGGATTTTGTCTTCGCTCCGGATGCATGGCTGACGTATGAGGGCCACCGCGACCACATCCAGACCGGGCTCGCGGCAGCGGAAGCGGTCATGTTCGCCGGGTTGAAGAAGATCGCCTCCGCCGATCCGGAAGTGGATGCTGCCTACGAAGAGCACGAGATCGTGGGCATTGCCCTGTACTTTACCCGCGAACCCAACTATATTGCGGACATCTCCTCCACCTGGGAAAAGAAGATTCAGGCGGTACGCTGTTACGAGGCGCAGTTTACCCCTGACGGCATGGAACAACTGGTCTTTGCGCTCGACATGAAATCCCGGCAGGTCGCTGCGGGGCAGTCCTTCCTGCGCGGCGAGCCGCTCAAGGTACTCCATCCCAGCGCGTTACATTGCGGAATTTGAAATTGGACGATGGACTACGGTCCATCGTCAACAAAAAAGGATAATCATGAAAATTGGAATCGTAGGCGGTACAGGAAATATCAGCCAGGCGATCGTCCGGCTTTTGCTTGAGCAGGGACACGAAGTCGTTTGCTTCAACCGGGGCCAGACGGCGCCGGTTCCGGAAGGAGTCCGCGTTATTTTGGGCGACAGGTACAGCCGTGAAGACTTTGAGCAAACGATGCAGGCCGAAGAATTCGACGCGGCGATCGACATGATCTGCTTCACGGCGGAGGATGCTGCATCCAGCATCCGCGCCTTCCGCGGGGTGGGCTGGTTCGTGCAGACCTCTACGACCTGCACCTATGGCGTTCAGTACGATTATCTCCCCGTGGACGAGACACATCCGTTACGCCCCAACACCGAATATGGAAGGAACAAGGTCGCGGCCGACGATGTGTACCTGGAAGCCTATCACCGTGAGCGTTTCCCGGTCGTGATCCTCAAGCCGTCCACGACGTATGGTCCCGTGCAGGGAATGCTGCGCCAGATCTGCTGGGACTTTTCGTGGATCGACCGTGTCAAAAAGGGCAAACCGATCATCGTCAGCGGGGATGGATTCGCCATTCACCAGCACCTGCACGTGGACGATATCGCCCGGGCCTTTGCCGGCGTGATCGGCAAGGAACACACCATCGGGCAGACCTACAACGCAGTCAGCCGCGGCTTCATCACCTGGGCTGATTATCACCGCCTGGCCGGAAAGATCCTGGGCAGGCAGGTGGAACTGGTCGGCGTGCCGTTCGAGGATCTGAAAAAACTCAACATCCCGGATATGGGCATTCTGGAGGATGAGTTTGCTTATAACGATTACTACGCATCCGAAAAGCTATTCCGGGATGTACCCGAGTTTCAGCCAGGGATTTCCCTGGAACAGGGCATGACCCAGGTGTTCGAGGTGATGGAACGCGAGGGAAGGATCCCCAATTCGGATGCGCTTACCTGGGAAGATCAGATCATTGAAAAACAAAAGAGAGTCACTACATCATGAACCCCAATCCATATCTCCAAAAGCTAGGTTATACCAACAGCGATCGTCTTGTCATCCTCCACACCGATGATATCGGCATGTGCCATGCCTCCGTGCAGGCGTTCGAGGATCTGTGGGCGTTTGGCACGATATCATCCGGTGCGACCATGGTGCCGTGTCCATGGTTCCCCGTCGTGGCACAGATGTGCAGGGAAAACCCGGAGATGGACATGGGCGTGCATGCCACGTTGAATTCCGAGTGGGAGAGCTACCGGTGGGGACCTGTGTCCACAAGAGATCACGCTACCGGTCTACTGGATGGAGCAGGATATTTCCACCAGTGGCACCAGGCCGTTTACGACAATGCCAGACCCGAAGCCGTCGATGAGGAAGTCAACACGCAGATCGAAATGGCACTTGCAGCCGGAATCGACGTTACTCATGTTGACACTCACATGGGAACGATCATGAATCCACTCTTTATCCAGTCGTATGTGCAGGCCGCGGCAAAACGATTGCTGCCGAGCATGCTTCCACTCCTGACCGCCAAGGGGATCGAGATGATGGGTGTCGGGGAAAAGGAACGAATGGAATACGCGCCTATCATGGACATGCTCGAGTCGCTGGGCATCCCTATGTTGGATGGCATCTTCGCCATGCCCCTGGAACACGATCACGATCACATCGAGGTGGCGAAGAAATTACTGGGCGAGCTCCCGGTGGGGATCACACATTTTATTCTTCATCCATCCATTGCCACACCGGAACTGCGGGCACTTGCGCCCGATTGGCCGGCCCGGGTCGCTAACTACAACGCTTTCATGAGCGATGAGCTGAAGAAATTCCTGGAGAGTGAGGACATTAAAGTGATCGGTTATCGCGCCATTCGTAGCGCAATGCGAAGCAATTAGACGGTGCATCCGGAAAAGATCATGGAAAAGAAAACGCCTACCGGGGAGTCACACCCGGAAGGCGGTTATGAGATGGATGTTGCACCGCTCGCCCATCGAGACCATGGACTACTGCAGGCGCAGTGTGGAATTCTCGCACTCGAAACAACAAACGCAATGTTGAATGCATTGTGGAGCAGAAATGGCAATCGCTGATACAACTTCCACTGAAAGAGCAACATCGGAGTTTTCCACCAGCAGGAAAACCAGAATCATGTATTCGCTGACCAGCCTCGGTGTGGCAACGATCGCCGAGTCCATTGCGGGCATCATCGCGTTCTACATTGTGGATGTGAAGAACCTGCCCGTGACCTGGTATTCCTCCTTCTGGTTCTTCTACACGATCTACAACGCCCTCAACAACCCCGCTCTTGGTTTTCTATCGGATCGAACCCGGACTCGCTGGGGAAGGCGGATTCCGTATATTCTATTTGGCGGGTTGCCATATGCAGTCGCCTTTTCGCTGATCTTCACCGCGCCCTTCGACGGCAAATCGGATCCGGTTGGCCTGCTGGTTTATTTTGGGATTATGATCGTAATCTGGGAGGGACTCTACACAGCCATCGCAACAGGCTATTATGGACTGCTGCCCGAGATGTTCGGCTCCTACCGCGAGCGGACCGATGTGGCCGCCAAGATGAATATTTTTCAGACGATCGCGCTGGTGCTCGGCGCGGCCCTACCTCCCTATCTCGCCAGTGTTCTCGGCTGGTCCGGCATGGCAATTCTGCTTTCGGTCATTTCAGTCCTGGCGATCTATCTGGGTCTCCCCTACCTCTTCGAGCGTCCTGAGCTTAAAACGGACACATCCTTTCCTTTTGGCGCAGCGATAAGAGCCACCTTCCTGAACCGCAGCTATCTCACTGCTGCCGGAGCACAGGCCATGCGTTTCTTCGCCACCGGGACTCTGCAGGCCGGGATCCTGTTCTATTTGAAATACAGCCTCAATGTGGATGAAGGTCTGGCTACCGTCATTCTGGGGATTGCATTCCTGGTTGCTATGCTTTCGCTCTATCCCTGGCGGAACTGGGTCGCCAATAAGCTCGATTCCCGACGCACGCTTATGCTGGCAAATGCAGTGATGATCCTTGGAATCGTCCCAATGGGCTTCTCCCCGAATATCAACTTTACCTATGCAGCCGCGCTCGTGCTGGGCATTGGCCTGGGTGGGCTGGTCCTGATCGGTGATGTGATCATGACCGAAGTGGTTGATGAAGATGAAGTCAAAACAGGCCACCAGCGTGCGGGTATGTACTTTGGGATGAGCGGATTCCTGATCACCTTGAGTGGTCTGCTTGTATCGTCCGCCTTCGGTGTCATCATGCCTGCCTTCGGTTATGATACCCTGCTCGATGTTCAGCCTGCCTCTGTCGATCTAGGGTTTCGTATCTTCCTGACGGTTCCAACGACGATCGGCTTTCTGCTGGCAATTCTCCTGCTGTGGCTGTATCCCCTCCATGGGTCCTACCTCGGTGAGATCAAGCAAACGCTTGAAAAGAAACGGGAGAATCGATGAACTATTTTTTGGGAATCGATGTTGGTTCATCCAAGACACATGCTTTGATCGTCGCTGAAAACGGCCAATGTGTGGGGTTTGGCAGATCAGGAGCAGGCAACCCTCAGGGCGTCGGTTATGAGCGTCTTGCAGAAGTACTCCAGCTCTCCTTTGCAGACGCCTGCAAGATGTCCGGGATAGAAACATCTCAAATCGCAGGTGCCGGATTCGGCGTGGCCGGATACGATTTCCCATCCGACCGGGAGAGGCACCTGCGGGCGGTTGCATCCCTGGGCTTGACCTGTCCCCTGGAAGTTGTCAACGACGGCTGGAATGGATTGTTCGCGGCTGCAACCTGTGGGATAGGGGTCAATATCACAGCCGGGTCAGGGGTAAACTGCCGCGGCCGCAGCCCGAGTGGGCAAGAGGGCCGCGTGGTGGGCAATGGGATTGAATTTGGGGAGTTCGGCGGAGCGATCGAGATCGTCTTCCGTGGCATGCAGTATGTCAACTATGCCTGGATCAAGCGCATCCCGCCAACAATGCTCACGAAGATCTATCTGGATGCTACGGGAGCAAAGGATGAAATGGATCTGATGGAAGGGCTATCCAATCATTACTACCATTTGTTTCCCGATCTTGCGATCCAGATCGCAGCCGCAGCCCGCGAAGGTGATCATGCCGCGCTTGAGATCCTGCATTGGTCCGGGGAAGAGCTGGGCTGGCTGGCCGTTGCCGTGGCACGCCAGATCGGGATGGAGAAGGATGAGGTTGAGATCATTCAATCGGGAAGTGTTTTCGAAGCAGGAGAGATCATCACCGGCCCTATGTGTGAGCTCGTTCTCCGCCATTGTCCCGGAGCCAAATTGATCCGTCTTGACGGCCCACCCGTAGTGGGGCCGGTGATCCTGGGAATGGAACAGGCCGGGATCGATGGATATGCAGTGCGGGACGAAATCGTTCGAACTGCCAAGGAGCTGGTCAAATGAAGGTTGGATATGCTCAAAATATCATTACTCCGTCGCTCGAAAGACCCGTATTCCTTGCAGGCTTCGGGAACAACCGCCGGGCCCAAACAGTTCACGATGACCTCTTCGTTCGCGCCCTCACCATACAGGACGACCGGACCACCCTGATCCTGGCAGCCCTCGACTTGATCGGTTTCTTTTCCCATGATGTGCGGGATGTTATCCGGAATCTCAGAGCTTCAAACACCTTTACCGCGTTGAACCCTGAGGTCATAATCGCCTCAACCCATACCCATCACGGACCCGACACCATGGGCCTGTGGGGACCTGACGATAAGACCTGCGGCGTGGACCCGCAGTACATGGCTGCCACAAAGGAGAAGATTGCAGGCACGATCCTCGCTTCCCTCTCGGCACGAGAGCCTGCTTCCGTTAAATGGACCTCCGTCCCGGTTCCGGGCGTGGCAAAGAATGCGCGCAATCCCGAGATCGTCGACGACGAGCTTACCCTTGCGCAATTCTCCTCTGACGGCAAGGTGCTGGCTACCCTGTTCAACTTTCCCTGCCATCCTGAAGTATTGTGGGAGCATAACCCAAACATTACCTCTGACTATCCAGGCTGCCTGCGAAAGAAAGTAGAAGAACAGACCGGCGCCTCCTGCATCTTCTTTGCCGGCGCCCTTGGCGGGATGATGACACCCGACGTTAGAGATCATTCCTTTGAAGAAGCGGAAATAATGGGTAATGAATTGGCAGAGGAAGGTCTAAAAGCCCTGGCGATGGTCGAAGGTCAATCTTCCACTGTCTTCATCCAAAAGAAGGAGATTCGGGCCAGGCTGACGAACATTCTATACAAACTAGCGTTCCGCCGCAGGCTCCTTCCCGATATGCGCGATCCGCACGGATGTATTCATTCGGAAGTCAACCTGATCAAGATTGGCGGCCTGTGGCTTGCTACAGTGCCAGGAGAACTGCTCCCCAAGCTCGGACTGCAGATCAAAGCATCCATGAGGTCGGCGGGCGCGGAGACCGCGGGGGTGATCGGCCTGGCAAACGATGAGCTTGGCTACATCCTGCCCGTTGAAGATTTCAAATATCCCTGGAACCCGTTCAGGCCGGGGAAGCATTATGAGGAGACAAACTCGATCGGCAAGGACATCGGCCCGCACGTGCTGGAAGGAATCAGGATGCTGTTATGACAAGAATAACGATCATCGGCGGAGGATCCTACACCTGGGGGCCAATATTCCTGCGGGATCTCTTCGCCACGCCGGAGCTCAAGGGTTCCACCATTGTGCTCGAGGATCTTCTCCAGGACCGCCTGGATCTGGTCTATGCACTCGGCAGAAAAATGATCGAGGATTTCGATCTCGACTTTCGACTCGAGAAAACACTGTCCCTGGACGATGCCCTGCAGGGTGCGGATTTCGTCATCCTGACCATCACCACCGGCAGGCTGGAGGCCATGCGTCCCGACCTGGAGATTCCCGCCAGATATGGGATCCGGCAATCTGTTGGCGACACGACCGGTCCGGGCGGACTCTCGCGCGCGCTGCGAAATATTCCCGTTGTAGCGGAGATCGGCCGCAAGGTCATGGAGATCTGCCCGGAGGCACTGTTCCTGAATTACACCAACCCCATGACAGTGCTCACCCGCGTCCTTGCCATGCAGGGCGTGAATGTTGTGGGTTTGTGTCATGAGTGGATCGGCGTCCGTGAACATTTGGCAGCCATCTTCCATACAACGCCTGAAAAAATCGATGCCAGGATTGCGGGCATCAATCATTTGATCTGGGTGACGGATCTGTACGCGGACGGAAGGCGCGTTTGGGATGAATTGAGTGCAATTGCAGACAAAATCCTGCATGGCGAGATCAAGGTTGACGAACATGACTCCTCGGTGTTCGCAGACCATGCCAGGGTGAAAGCCACGCTGTTCAAGCTGTACGGTGCGCTGCCGGCAGCCGGTGACCGGCACATCGCAGAGTTCTTCCCAAACTTCATCAACGAGTCCACACAATGGGGTGCAGACTATGACATCAGGCTGACCAGTACGGAAGACCGTTCGGGCATGGAGATGTTCGCAAAGATGACGATCGAGTCGGTGCTGGGAGGCGAGACGGATCTCAAGCCTTTCATGGCAGATGTCTCCACCGAAGCCGCCAACAAGATCATCCGCGCCCTGACCTGCGGAGAAACGTATGTTGGCATCATGAATTTGCCTAACAACAAGCAGGTGACCAACCTGCCTCACCATGCAGTTGTCGAAACGTATGGAGTGATCGACGCGACAGGTGCGCATGCCATCGTCTATGGGAAGGTCCCGGCCGGCGTCCGGAACGTCCTGGAGCACCATGTGCGGCAACAGGAAATGACGGTCGAGGCGGCGATGACAGGCAGCCGGGAACTGGCATTACAGGTCCTGTTGAACGATCCACTCTCGAGCCGATTGACGATCCCCCAGGCAGAACGGATGCTTGAGGAATTGCTCGAAGCGAACAAACAATATCTTCCGGGTTTTTTTGAAAAACTATGAATGACCCCTGATAATCATGCCATATCACAACAAAAAGCCTGCGAAACGGCAGGTCAACAAAAAGGAGAAATCAACATGTCTGAATTAGCAATCCTTGGTGGATCAAAAACGCGTACAGAACCGTACCCGGAATGGCCGGTCTGGGATCAGCGCGACATCGATGCTGTGACCGAGGTTATCAAGTCCGGTCGCTGGGGGGGCTATCCCTATCCCGGACCGAAGACCGCTGAATTGGCAAAAAGATTCGCCGAGATACAGGGTGGTGGGTATGCTGTTCCCATGGCAAACGGAACCGTGACGATGGAAGTCGCTTTGCGTGCCGCAGGAGTAGGTTGGGGCGATGAAGTGATTGTGCCGGCTTACACCTTCCAGGCAACCGCCTCCGCCCCCATGGCCGCAGGCGCGATCCCGGTCATCGTGGATGTCGATCCGAACAACTATTGTCTTGACCCGGCTGCTGCAGAGAAGGCAATCACGTCGAAGACCAGAGCCATCATCCCGGTGCACCTTGGCTCCAACATGGCTGACATGGATGCGATCATGGCGCTCGCCGAAAAGTACAACCTGATCGTGATCGAGGACTGCGCCCACGCGCATGGCGCAAAATGGAACGGCCAGGGCGCGGGCACAATAGGTCACTTTGGCTCGTTCTCTCTCCAGTCCTCCAAGACCCTGACCACCGGTGAAGGTGGGGTGCTGCTGTGCCGGACCCCCGAGCTGGCTGCGAAAGCCGCCTCGATCATCGACTGCGGCCGCCCGCATGCTCTGGGCGGCGGAGCGGAGGACTACACCCAGGATTTCCAGGTGGGCGGCAACTTCCGGCTGAGCGAGATCGCGGCTGCCCTGGCGCTCGTGGGAATTGAGCGCTTCCCCGCCCAGGCGAAGGAACGCGAAGCGATGGCCGATTACATGGACGAATCGCTGAGCGAAATTCCTGGCATCCGCCTGCTCAAGCGGGATCCACGCCACACCACCCGCTCCTTCTACCGTTACATCTTCGCCATCCAACCTGCAGAGTTTGGCATGGAACACGACCTGCTCTGCGGCGCGCTGGATGCTGAAGGAATTGACTGCTGGGTGGGATACGAGGCGATGAACAATTACACCCTGTTCCAGCCACAGAAATCCAGGCTGGCAGTTCCGAATGCCTTCCCGGAATATTTCGATTTCAAGAGCATGAAACTGCCTGCCGCAGAGCATGCCTGTGAGCATGAGGCGGTCTGGCTGGATGAGCGCGTCTTCCGGGCCGGATCGCAGGGCGTGGACGATGCGATTGCTGCGATCAAGAAGATACAAAGAAATGCCAGGGAGCTCAATGAAGCTGCACAGGAGCTGAGAGAAAAGTACGGCAGATAAGGTCTCGATCACTGTGGAACAGCGGCATTCTTATGTGCCGCTGTTTTGTATGGCCCAGGTAAAGATCGAACGTTATCATTGTTCAATTAGAAACATGATGAGTCTGCAAAATTAGGAGCTCCCAGGACAGCTTGAGATTGAGGTTGCTAATTTTGTGTACTGCTTAAATTAATGTAGCGCGATTGGCACAGTCACAGAAATCTTTGTTCCCTTCATCGGCTCCGATTGCACAGCCACATCGCCGCCATACGCGCCCACGATCGCCTTGACATTGGCGAGTCCCAAGCCGTTGCCCGGATCGTCTGAAACATTCCATCCACGACGGAAGCGTTCGAAGAAATGAGAGGAGTGTCTCTGCGCGTATTCCAGGCCGCTGGCGTCTGTCCTGCGCAGCTCGGCATGCAAATCCGTGCTGCTTAAAACCGCTGAGGAGGCTCTGCACAATAGCAGGATCACCCTCGATGACCAGGATACGGTACGACTCCATCCGTTTTGGGATTATGGCATCCGAGCATTTCCCCCGATTTCAGCTCTCGTCACTCTCGTCGATTGGTAATTTCCAGGAAAAGATCGACGACGTGCGCATCGAACTGGCGGCCTGCCTGTTCCTTGAGATACTCCACAGCTTGCATATGAGTCCAGGCAGATCGATAAGGGCGATCCGATGTCAAAGCATCGAAGACGTCCACGACGGCAAACAAGCGCGCTACCAGCGGGATCTGCTCTCCCTTTAGACCATAGGGATACCCGGAACCATCCCAGCGCTCATGATGATACAGGGCAATATCCAGCGTCTGACGCAGGTTGATGATCGGGACGAGAACGTTATAGCCATAGACTGCGTGCTGCTGCATCACCTTTCGTTCCTGGTCGGTAAGACTTCCCGGCTTGAGCAGGATCGCATCCGGCACGCCCAGCTTACCGATATCGTGCAGCAGTGCTCCCTGCCGGATCGCATCCCATTGTTCCGCCGGGATCTGCATGTGCTCCACGAAACGCATCGTTAATACGCTCACCCGACGTGTGTGACCTTCGGTCTCGAGGTCGCGCAGCTCCAGGGCGCGGGAGAGGCCCTCGATCATGGCATTGTAGGTGGAGGCGAGTTCCCGGTTACGGTTGCGCAGATCCCTGACAATGGAGGTACGCTCCATCGTGAAGGCGATCTGCCCGGCCATCCGCTCCAGGAAATCCAGGTTCGAGGCATCGATGCTCTGCGGCGTTCGCCAGACAAGTTCCAGGAAGCCCAGGAGATCGTTGTGCCCGACAAGAGGCAGCGCCAGATAGCCCCGGAATCCTTCGGGCGCCAGCGGGCTGATCGGGGGAGAGCTTGAATCGGCGCTCCACAGATCCTCGATCCACACGGGACTGGCCTGGCGGGCAATTTTTCCGGCAAGCCCAGTCTCGAAATACAGCTTCAGTTTGGCTATTTCCCGGGTATCCAGCTTGTGTGTTGCCAGAAGGTCAAAGCGCCGGGAGGCAGGATGATAGCCAAGCGCCGTCATGGCGTCTGCCTGAACAGCGCTTGCCAGCAATTCCAAAACAGCCGGCAACGGATCGGTCACATTCATGCTGGATTGCAGCAGTTGACAGATCGACTGCTCGATCAGAGCGGATCCTGCACGGGAGCGAGTTCCCTCCCAGACGCTATTCGAGACGACATTCGCGAAAGCACGGATCCATGCGACCGTGGATGGCTTGAAGAAATCTGTCTGAGTACTGAGAAGCCCGATCAGGCCCGTTACCTTTCCCTTGCTGGACAGAGGGAAGATTCCCCCGGCGATCAACTCTTCATGGTCCTTGAACGTCACCGGCTCACCGCCGCTGATCACACGTTCGACCGCATCATTTGGGAAGCGATGCAGCAGTGGATCCAGAGGCCAGTGGGCATTCCAGTGGACAAAATTATCCTGATCCAGGAGCCCGATCCAGGCTTGTGAGACTCCGCCCACCTCCACACAGATTCTCATCCAGTCTTGCCCCAGAGCCAGGAAATCAGATGACGTTCTGAGAGCCTGGTCAGTTACTTTGAACCGGTTGTCCATAGGGGCAGCGCGATGCTCCGTTAACATACGATAAACGGGTGTGTTGGCCTCAACCGGCTCGCGATGAGGCGGTTAGCATCTCATTCAGTTTCCAGGCGAATTCGGGCAGCGTGGAAGCGCGGATGGAGATCAAAGCTTCAAACGCAGGCCGGGAAAGAGGAAATCCTTCTCCTCCAAAGCCTGCCTTCAAAGCTTGCTGCGGATCGGCAAGCAGCCTGGCACAAAACGTGGGGTTGACTGCCGCTGCCACAAGCAAGCGGCTGATCGCGTCGGTGTCCTTCGATAGGTCCAGCGTGGTGATCGACGGACGAGTGAGTGGTTTGGTAAACATTAATTTTCTCCTGGTCCCGCCTTCGCCGCTTCTGAAAGGGGCAAGGCATTTTCTGAGTTGAGTTACGTGAAATCTTTATTGACGATGTCTACGAGGCTACACAAAACAAGGCTCTTCGGAGACCGGTTGGGTGGCTAACCGCGGGGTCAACCTTGCAAAAGTGATAAGCACTGCCATGAAAAACCCAAAGCCACCAACAGGTGGCTTGGAACTTGGGAGGATGCCAGCGAATCCCTCCTAGCCTGGCGCATCCCCAGCCGAAAACTATGTTCGGCTGTCATGGCTTGGGGCAGAACTGTTATCTACCGATACCGCCGACATCCTCGGGGCAATCAGAAATGATGTAGCGAATTGTGTTGTTCATGGGGCACCTTTTCTAGAAGTGAATTTTGATGCCCAACTTTACCCCATGCCCGGTTACAAAAGTGGCCTCAGATTTCGGCCAGTAATTGCTGGTAGAGCGTAGTCATCTCAGATGACGGCTCCAAACCCAGCTCATTTTCAAGAGCCTGCCGATACAGCTTGTATTGGAGAGTCATGTTGGCGGGGTCATGGAGAGTGGCATAGGCTTCAATGATCAATCGGTGTGCTGCTTCCAATAAGCCATCGGTCTGCAAGATCCGTCTGGCTATATGCAGACAATCATAAGCCTGACCATCCTGTAAGTGCATCTTAGCCAATTCCAGCAGCACATAACGGGACTTTTCCTGATACTCGAGCCGATCAATGACGGCCCACTCAGCATCCAGATCCGCGAGATAATCTCCTCGCATCAGGCTCTGAGCCTGTTCCAATAGATTTCGTCTTTCAACTCGCGACCTGGTCTGCTGGAGTTTTTCAAGCAGCTTATCAAAATCCTCGCGATCCCAACTGTAATTGATCATCCGATTGAATCGGTAGCGCTCATTTTCAAAAACAACAACGTCCGGTCCAACTGCCTGTCGAATGCGGTAAATATTGATCTTGAAGCGCACTTTGAGCCGCGCCGGTGAAATATCGGGCCAGAATGTCAGCGCGATTTGCTCTTTTGTCAGGGGAGGCGACTGTAGAAGGAAGAAGAACAGATCTCGCGCCTCGCGGGTTTGCCAGTCCGAGAGCCCAATAAGCCTTTGATTATGACGTACTTGTATTTCGCCAAAGGAGGAAATTTCCAGTTGTGGCCGGGCATAGTCACGATCTTCACCTTTATTTTCCAGCTTCCTGTAGAGGGCTGGTAATGACTCTCGCAGGCTCTCCGCCTGATCAAAAAACAGCTGAAGGATCGGCTCTTTGAGGAGCCGACTATTCTTTCTCTTTAGCAGTCGTACTGCCCGACCCGCATGAATCATCGCTGGGGTCGGTTTTTGCCACTCTCGCTGTGCCGGCAGTAATTCCTTGAGTTCTCGGATCGCATCGTCAGGGTCTTGAAAAGAGAGGGCTACCTGCAACCACAACTGCGCGACCGCCTGCTCCATCTGATTGCCTCCCTGACCAAAGAGTGCAACCGATTCACGCAAAGCATCGACACTCACTTCTATATTGCCGGATTCGAGCCAACAACAGCCGAGTTCCAGGTTAAAGACCGCTCGCTCAAAGATCCCCAGGTCTATCTGAGAGAGCTCTGTTTTCCGGAGTTCCTCAATTGCAAGGAGATGTTTTCCTTTGAGCCGCTGCAGTCGCGCCAGCCCAAGTGATGCATAGAAAATATAGAGAGAATGCCCGAGGTTCGTGGCCAGTGTAAGCGCATTGTCGTAATACGCAAAAGCAGAATCATAGTCCGACAGATCGGTTAATAGATCCCCAAGACTAACAAGAATGTTGGTCTGGATTCGCCGGTATCCGCTCCGCTCCGCTGTTTTTGCTGCTTCTTGCAGAATTGGGTACGCATCTTCCAACCGACCCGTCATGTGATAAAGCAAGCCCAGGTTGTTGAGCAGGCGAGCCTTCCAGCCTGTACTGCCGGCATTCTCTAATGCCTGAAGGGCGCTAGCATAATACTGTGCCGTGATCTCCGGTTCCCCAAGTCTGCGGTAAATGACACCAAGCTCCGTCTCTATGATAGGAATGTTGTTTGCGATCCCGAGTGATCGGCACGTCCGAAGCGCTTCTTGCATCCAGGTCAGTGCATCGGTCATATGACCGAGAGCAAATAAGACCAATCCTTTGACGCGCAAGGCTTCTGCAAACGTATATTGCATATCCTGAATTTCGGATCCCCGGGTTGATCTGAGTACGAGCTCCACATCGTTCTGAGCACGGTCATAATATCCCAATTGCCGGCAGACTTCAGCTCGCCGAACAAGAGTTGCCGTCCATTCAATATCATTTCCAGCTTCCCGAAGCCGAGACTCAGCCAGGTCAAAAAGATCCAGGGCTTGACGATTTTCTCCTCGTGTGGCGTGTATGGTCCCCAGTAACGAGACGAGCGCAGGGTTCGACGACACCACATCGCCAGGCAGCTTATCCAGCCAGTTGGCAAGCGTCAATATCCGTCCGGCAAATACGAAGATCTTGCTGGTATGCGTCAGCAGCCGCGCCAGGTTTTCGTAGTCCTCGAGCCGGGCATACACCTCCAGAGCTTCCTCCCACGATTCCTGCTTCTCATAGGCTTTTGCCAGATTCTGCTGGATGTGCCAAGCCAGGACGGGCTGCTCGTATTGCAGCTGCGATCGAAGGAAATGTTGAAAAAGGTTATGGTAACGCATCCAGCGTCCTTCGGGATCGAGCGGGAAGCTGAACAGATTTCCGGTACGCACGCTCTCGAAGAGCCCGGGCCAATCAAACGACTGTCCTTCCAAAAGTGGTTCCAGGACTTGTTCACACAGGGAAACGTCAAAGGTGTCAAACGCCGATGTCATCAGCATAAAGCGGCGCACAGGTTCCGGCTGGCGCAGCAACACTTCTTTGGAGAAGAAGTCGAACAGCTCGCGTGTCGATTCCAGGGGATGCATCTGGGGGAGTGTGCCGGGATGACCGTTGGTCAGGTGGATCGCGGCGATCCAGCCTTCCGTCTGCTCCACCAGGGTCTGCGCATCCTGGTGGCTGAGAGAGATCCCGTTATTTTGCTGGAAGAGCTGCTGAATCTCCTCCGGGTGAAAGGACAGCTCTTCAAAGCTCAACCCACCCACCTGGTTTCGAGCGATCATCAGAGGCGTATCGGGCAAACCGGGCAGATTGCGCGTGGCCAGGAGGAGATGGACCTGCTCACCGGTCAATTGCAGGAACCGGCTGATCACATGATTGATGAACGGAATTTCTGTCACCAGATGGTAATCATCCAGGACCAGGAGGAAATGCTCATTGATCTGGGTGTTGATCTCATTCGTGATAGTGACAAGCAAACGCTCTTCATCCTGTTCGATGGAGGTCATGCTTTCCAGGGCGGCAAGAGCGTCGCGACCGAACTTTGGGAATCGCTCACTGATGGCGGCGATCAAATACCGGAGGAATCGCTGCGGTTCTTGATCGAGCGTGTCGAGAGAAAGCCAGCAGACGGGCAATTCGCTCTGCTGGGCAAGGTCGATCAGTAGAGACGTCTTTCCATACCCTGCGGGAGCTACGATCAAAAGCAGCTTCTTTTCCACCTGGTCGTACAGGGAATCGATCAAGCGCGTTCGGGTAATCAATTCCCGCCGGCGATAAGGAACGCGAACCTTGATTTTGCTGATGGGTAGCCCGGATGGAGATGTCATGGCAGATCTTGCAGTGAGACTCCGGCTTGTCTGACAGCCTGATAGACCTATTTTATAACATGTATTTGCCAATTCGGCGTCCACTCTGGGAGTGGAAACGACGCCTCTATACTATGAAATCCTCGTTAAAAACAAAAAGACCAGTTCCAGGGAGAGCTGGTCTTTGTTCTATATCTTTAAATGACGAACACCAGAGTGAGGGGGGCACCCTAGTGTTCGTCGACCCCGATAATACTACTGCCCATTTCTTTTTTCAAGAGGTAATTCGTTAGAGATATATAAGAGTAATTCTATCTACTTCTACACGCATGCCCCGGGCGGGAATCGAACCCACATCTAAGCCTTAGGAGTGCCTTGTTCTGTC
>DAITPI010000016.1:0-22014 GCA_036833655.1 Anaerolineales bacterium
TAGAGAGCAGAGAGTAGAGAGTAGTAATTGGTGATCCGAGATTTGGAATTGAAAACCGCTAAGCAAAGCTCTGCTTAGCGGTTCTTTCGTAGTTCCGCCGATAGTTTGATTTCGAAGATTTCAGCACCTTTTCTAGCTCAAAGCACTAAAAACCTTCTTGCAAAGGCACGAAAATGATGAGCGCGCCAAAAGGAAATCTTCTTCGGCTTTTTCGACCCAGGCATTTGGGTCATTTATTGCGTTCATATAGAACCTTGCCACGCGTCAAAATCTCCAGCCTTCAGTGCCTTATCAACCTCCTTGGGCGTCTTAACCAGGATATCCACGGGAAAAGGACGGGGCAACAACAAGCGCGAGACTTTCCAACTGCGCTCTTTCAGCGAAGCATTTGTTTTAAGAATAATCAGAAGATCTACATCACTGTGCGGGGTGGGTTTGCCATAGGCATAGGAGCCGAACAAGATGATTTTCTCAGGGTTGAGTTCCTCCACAATTTTCTGAATAGCAGGGCGGATCGACTTACCCACCGCGCTCTTTAGTCCCACCGGGACCGTTCGTGGATTACGCAAACCAGATGTGTTGAGTGACGAGTGTGGCATATTGATTCGATTGTATATCAAATCATTTTGAGGAGCAAATTTCTACGGCTTGATCTCGAAGACTGCGCCGCCGCTGGTGCCCTGGACTTCGGGGAAGAAGGATTCCCAGGCATGCGCGGGGAGCACGCGGAACTCGCCAGCCTGCAAGGGGATGAGGGTGTAGGTCAGCACGTAGGTGCCGGCAGGCAGCGTCTCGGCCGTGAACAGAATGCTGTCGTCGCGGATCTGCGGCTCGTTGAACAACCACCAGCCCCAGCCCTCCGCAAAGGGATCGCTGTCATCGAACTGGACTTCGACGCCCGTCGAGTCGATACCTTGCTGGCTGGTCTTCAGGCTGCGGTTCAGGATCTCCATGCCAGCGGGGATGAAGTCTTCGACCATCACGTAATGGGATTCATGTGGCAGGACAAGCGTCAGGCGGGCAGTGACCGGTTTGCCGGCGCCCAGCTCGAGCGTGGAAAGCGAGGGACATTCCTTGCGGCAGGCGCTCGCTGTGTAGACCCGGTCGATCCGCATCCCTGCATCCAGCGGACGAACCTCTTCGACCGGACGGCTGACGTTCAACACAGCCCGGTAATACAGCCGCCCCAGTCCGTCGTCACGCTGAACCGTCAGCAGGTTGGGTAGGTTCGGGGAGAGGTACTCGAGCGGCACCTGGGCCACTGTAGGCGTGAGCACCTGATTGCCAGCGACATCACCGCTTGCCAGGGGACCGCCGTTCAACATGGCGCTGTAGCTGAAATCGGCGTTGAGATCGCCGAAACCCAGCATGGCTTCGTTGAGCGCCATCATCGCCCAGGCGTTATCGTGACCCACGCTCCACAGGCCACGCGCGTCGCGGTGCGCAGCCAGATAGCGCACGGCATTGAACACAACCTGGTTGGCCGAGTCGAGCTGCGCCAGTACGTACACAACGAGTGAGGTCGTGTACACAGAGGAACCCGTGGTGAAGATATTCTCCGCCGGCGTCTCCCAGTGCGCGCCGGAGGCGCTCACAATGGCAGTCGACTCGAGGTTCGAGATCAGGTCGCGGACGCGTTCATCGGCGGAATTGTTCTTCTTGAAGATGTAGGCGAGCAGCGCCTGGCTGGAGGGGCTGAGGCGGTCGCGCACGTTATACAGGTTTCCGACGGTCATTTCGTCAAACGTGTTGGCATGCGCCAGGGCAAACTGGATGAAGCTGATCCTGTCCAGCTCAGCGCCGCCGGTGTCGTTGGTGATCTCTTGCCTCAGGCTGCTCAGATATGTGCCGGCTCGCTGTAAAGCGCCTTCGTCCACCGGCAAGCCAATCTCGTGCACGCGCAGCAGACCGAAGAATACATAGGCGGAGATATACGGGTCGGACTGATTCGCCTGTGTGCCATCGTCCAGGAAATAGGATTTGCCCCACCAGTTCCAGCCGCCGTCCTGGTTCTGCAGGCTGAGGAGCCTGCTGACACTGCTGGTTACGTTGGCTGTGACACGCTCGGAGAGCGCAGGGTCAGCCAGTCCCGCCCCGTTGAGCGCCCGGTAGACTTCCAGATTCGGCAACAGGTACGAAAGCGTTGCCTCCGCGCTCATGGACGTGTCCGGAAGGTCCATGGCTTTGAGCGCCGAGAGCAGGCTGCCCGCCAGGGAAGGACTAAGCTCCACATCCAGACCGCCGCTGCTCGGGTTGAACGTACGTGGTAACGAGATGATCTCCTGCTGCGAAGTGGCGCCGCGTAAGACGCCGCCGGTCACGAACGCCTGGGGGGCGGTGTATTGCAGGATCGGCAACGTACCCCAGACGGGGCGCGCCGAATCCTCCAGCGGTGGCGTATCCGTTGTGCTCACCGAGAAGACCAGGTCAGCCGCCTCTTCGGACCCGGCGGCACCCCACCACTCCACCCGGGCGCGGCCATTTGCTGGGACGGTCGCCTGTTGCGTAGCCCGGTCGGGCTCATCCAGTGTGAATCCCTGGCTTTGCAGGGTGACATTGACGTTCAGCTCGCTGGATGTATTGTTATTGACTACCGCCGCCATCAGCACACGATCGCCAGCCACCAGGAATCGCGGCGTGACGGGCCGGATGAGCAGCGGTTTCGTCGTGACGATCTGTGTTTCGGCCTGACCCACTCGCGTATCTGCGGTCAAGCCGCGCACATCTACATGCCAGGTGGTGAGCGAGTCGGGGAGTGTCATCGTCACCTGACCACGGCCCTCGGAGTTTGTGATGAGCGCAGGATTCCAGTAGGCAGTGTCAGGGAACTCTTCGCGCAGGATGGGAACCTCGGCTCCGCCCCCACCGCCACCTCCACCAGCTTCGGTGGCGTTCCGGCCGGTATACGCCGCGACGGAGATGCCCGTCTCGACGCCGAGAGGTTGTTCGCTGTAGAAGGCAGGCAGGATGTCCTCCGCATTCGGGTCCGCCAGCTTGAGTACAGCCTCATCAACGACGGCGAGGGAGAACTCGCCTTCGACCGGTTGCCCCTCATGGTCCGTCACCTGCACATCGAACGTAACCTCGTCCCGCGGACCAGCCTGCGCGGGGTTCGAGGCGACCTGCACTTTGAGCTCCTGCGCAGCCGGCTCGACCGGGAGATTGACAACCCCATACCGGAAGTCGTTGCCCTGCCCGAGAGCAGTCACGCTGAGGTAGACGTTGGGCGCATCATCTTCCGTGAGCGGCAGAGAATACTCCACGCCGCTGCCACGGATCTCAACCACCTCTTTCTTCGAGATCACGCCGCGTTCCACGGTGACCAGGGCGAGTCCGTTCACTGGGAACGGATTGGGGATGAAGACCGTAGCCGTATCCCCGGCCTGATAGGACTCGCGATCGGCTCTTAGCTCGAGGCGCTGGTCCGGCAGATCGGGCCATGCCGCGCTGCCCGCTCCCGCAACCCAGACCAGAATCTGGCTGTGCGCACCATCGCCTGAGACATCGAGCATATACGTTCCCGACGTGGGCGGGACGAAGGAGAGCCGCGCCTTGCCGTCGGGCGCGGTGACCAGGTCGCTGCCGCTGACGGGTGTGTACACCGGCGTATAGGTTGGGTAGCCGTTGACATCGGTCTCTTTTTCCCAGCGCACCTGCTTGAACTCGGCTTCCAGCTCACGCGCGCCGGAGGGGTTCTTCGCCCAGTCCACGGTATAGACTTCGAACTCAAGAGGTGAATCGGCGCGGCCCATCCACTCATCGGGACGCAGACCGATATAGAACTCTGCCGGGTGGACGCGCATCTCCGACCGCGCGCTGACCGGCAGTCCGGATTCGTCCTGTGCGGTGACCTCCAGGGTGACGATCTGAGGCGTCTCCTTCTTCGGGATGGCTGGCAGCTTGATGGACAGGGTCCCCTGCGGGTTCGTCTTTCCATTCCCTTCACCCACCGGGTCGCCCAGGTAGCCGGAGTCAAAGCCGCCGGGGAAGTGGTACACATCCATCCACGAGTTATCCACCAGGCCCGTCTGATAGTCCGGCAGGTAGAAGAAATCCGGCTTGGCATACAACGCCCAGTGGAGATCCACATCGCCTGCCGGCGCATCGAAGAAATAGCGCGCGCTGGCGCTCGCTTCGGATATCTCGCCTGCCAGGATCTCAGCAGAGGAGAGCTGCGCGCTCAGGTTGATCTCCGGCTTGCGATACTCCGCCACCTGGAACGAGAGATAGAATTCCAGCGTGGGATTTTCGAACGTGTAATAGCCGGGCACAGCATCGGGCGGGAGCCTGAAATCGCCGTTGAACGTGCCATACGGGGAAAGCTGCAGGTCGAAGCTCGAGAGCTGGACCCCGTTGGCATCCTTTAGCTGGAACGTGACCGTGTTGAGCTGCGGCAGATCGTAACGACCGTTAAATGCCTGGCGCGCCACCCCGCGGAAATAGACCGTCTGCCCCGGGCGATAGATGGGACGATCGGTGTACATGTAGAGCTTGGTATGGGGAGGCTGCACGAGCTGGGAATACCCGAAATCCCAGGCGCTGATGCCCCAGGCCCAGTGGTTGACAGCCAGTGCAAAATTCTCATCGCCCGGCGCGCCGAGCATGGCGTATGCCTGGGAGCCGGGGGTATGCCCTTCCACGGCGCCCTGCCAGAGGCCGTTCTCATCGGTGCTGCCCGAGCCGATCGGGGTGCCCATCTCGTCGTAGATCGTGACCAGGGCATCCACAACGGGCTGCTGTGAAGGCAGATCCACTGCCCAGACCAGCGCTTCGGTTGCTCCCAGCTTGAACGTCAGATTGACCTGGCTGGAGGCAACAAAATAATTATTCTTCGCTTCGAGCTGCGGCGAGGAAATATTGACGTAATACAGGCCTGGCAAGAGCTGGTTGTTCTGCTGCGCCAGACCGATCTTCACATCCGTCATGCCGCCCGCGGGCAGATCGTACGTCTGTGAATAGGTGGTGGCATTCGCAGGCACGTATGCCTGCTGATTCTCATAGGAGCTGTAGAGGCTGAAGAAATTCTGGAGCGTGAGGGGGGACACCGTTACGCTGGTATTCGAGATATTGACGGCGTTGGCATAGAGCACCGGCTCATCGGGCCGGACAAATGCCATCGACCAGCCGTACATCGGGACCATCAGCGTGGAGGGCAGCGGCGGCGTGCGCATCTCCAACACATACGGATCGCCCAGCGACTGCCCCCAGCGATCCTTGATCCGGGCGGATAGCTCGATCACATAATTGGTGTCGGGCTGAAAGTCGCCATAGACCGTCAGGCTCATGTGATCTTCCGCGGTCTGCACGCTCAGGTTGCCGATCGCAGGAGACACACTGACCAGGTTGTCATAGTTGGCTTTGGCAAGCGGGGAGCTGAACACGAACGTCGTAAACCCGTACTCGTCCTTCGTGTCCGTCACGGCGAAATTGTCAAAGGTATTGTAGACCGCGCCATAATCCGCGCCGAGGATCAATCCGCCGCTCGACTCGGCGGTTGCATCGATGTTGAGAATGTAACCGACGTTCCGCCCCAGCAGCGGACCGGGATTGAAGGTCATCTCGGTGCTAGCCTGGTTCCAGGAAAATTTCCCCGCGAGCGTGCCTTCTGTGCCGCTGAAGCTGAAGCTGGATTCGACGCTCTCGCGATCCATGGGCTGGTTGAAGGTGAGCTTGATCTCCGGATCCAGCGGCAGAGGCTCCATGACCGGAGGCTGCAGCTGGACGACGCGCGGCTTCGAGGTGGTGAAGGTCCAGGTGGATGAAGTGCCAGCCTCTACGCCGACGCCAGTCACTGTTTTCAGGTCCGGGTTCAGGCTGACGGTGTATTCCGTCCCTCCCGCCATGGCCGGCTCGGGATAGAAGATGTACGTGCTGGTGTTGATCCATTCCCCGCGCCCCTTGACTGCCGGCTGAATGCTGAAAGCAACCGGCTGGTCTGACGGATCGACGCCCAGGGCAACGACAGGCTGGTTGAAGGAGGCCGCAATGGCGGCGTCGACATTCACATCCTCCGCATCGGGCTTTGGCAGGAAATTGGTGAGGCGCAAATAATCTGCCACAGGAAACGACAGCTCGATCGGCTGCGCCATTCCAAACCCGTTCGCCGATTGAAGCGAATTTGCAATCGAAAACAAAAGAGTGCTATCCGGTATATAGGACTGTGTAGGCGCAAAGACCAGCGTCGCATCGTCATCCCAGGTCAACGTCCCGGCCGGCAGGCCCGTCAGCGCGGACTCCGCCGACGATTTATTGACCGGCTGGTTAAAGTAAAACGTAATCGGAGAGAGGTGGCCGAGCACGCTGCCGGGAGGGGGATCCGTCTCGACCAGTCCGGGCGGTAACGATTGCTGGAACGATGTGGGGGTGGGAATGGCAGGTGTAGAGGTTCCAAACACGGGCAGGGGCATGGGCACGCCGGTGCAAGAAGTGAGGATCAGCGCGGAGAGCAGGAGGATATTTAGCGTAAGGGGAATGCGGCGGTTCATGAAGATACCTCGGTCGGAGCGACGTCCATAGACAGATAACGTGGATCTTCAGCGACGGGTTCCAGCGGCGTCTCACGAGGTGAGAGGCTGCCCGGCACTGGTCGCTCTGACAAATTCATTATACACGCGGCAGAATCAAAAAGGGCACGGTCGCTCGACCGTGCCCTTTGCTCTACTGAGCCGCTGCGGCGTCCACCGCGTCGGCAATCTGCTGGTAGGAGGCGACTTTGCCCGGGTCGCCCACCCGGGCGCCGTTCACGAAGACGGTGGGGGTTCCGCTCACGCCCATCTCGCCACCCAGGTCGAAATCTGCCTGGATCTCGGATTCATATTTGTTCGCGTCGAAGCAAGCATTGAAGGCGCTCATGTCGAGCCCAAGAGCCTCCGCCATTGCCTGCAGGCGGCGGTCACTGAACGTGCCCAGGTTCTCGCCGTTCCAGTTGGCATACAGGGTTCCGTGCATCTCCCAGAATTTACCCTGCTCGTTGGCGCACATCGAGGCATTGGCAGCCTGATCGGATTCGCCGCCGTTCCCGGCGCCGTTACCATCCAGGAAGGAATAGTTGTGAAATACGTAGCGCGCTTTCCCAGTCGCAACCAGGTTCTGGATCACGAGCGGCTCGATGTTTTCTGTGAAGGACTTACAGGCCGGGCACTGGAAATCCTCGAATACATCGATCACCACGGGCACATTGGGGTCACCCAGGCTCAGCCCATTGGGGTTGGGAAGGTCGGTCGGGTTCACCGTGACGACTTCCCCCGCCGGTCGGATCTGGGGCCAGACCACTGCGAACACCACAAGGGCCGCGCCCAGCACGATCAGCCCAATGAGGATCAACCGCTGGCGTTGTTGTTGCCGCTGCATCTTGGCGCGGCGTTCCTGACGTTTGCTTATCTTTTCGGGACTCATGAGTTTCCTCTTTTCCTCAAAAAGGACACGAGTGAATCGTGTCCTTTCCTGTTCTAGTCAGTCTGTTGCCCAATCTCATTCAGGGCAGATTCCAGCTCCTGCTGGAAGGTGCTAAAGGGCTGGGCGCCCTCGATCAGTTTAGTCTTTGTCTCACCATTCACCGTGTATGTAACCAGAAAACCGGGTGTGCCATTGATATTAGCAGCCTGTCCATCCTTGTAATCCTGCTGGACCTGCTCCTGATACTTCCCGCTGTTATAGCAGCTATTGAACTGGCTCATATCCAGCCCGGCTTCTTTGGCAATCGCTTTCAGGCGCTTATCTGTAAACGAGCCAGCATCCTCACCCAGGGCATTGGCGAAGAGATGGGCATGCATTTCCCAAAACTTGTTCTGGTCCCCGGCGCAATAGGCAGCCATGGCAGCATCCTGCGATTCGGTTTTTGCCGGCGCTCCTGTGGCGCGTGCAATATTATCGCTGACAAAGTTGCCCATAGAACGGTACACAAAGCGCGCTTTTCCGGCGTCGATATAGTACTGTCGCAGCAGTGGTTCGGTCTCCTCATGGAAACGGGCACAGTAAGGGCACTGAAAATCAGAAAATTCCTCGATCGTGATCGGCGCATCTGGATTCCCCATGGCATTACCATCCGGGTTGGGATGCGTTCCGGGATCCACTTTGACAACTGCGGCAACCGGCTTGAGATTGGGCCAGACGACAGCACCAACCACCAGAATTGCGCCCACGATAATCATGCCAATCATGACCAGGCGGTTGCGCCGTTCTTGCTGCACCATCTTCTCGCGCCGTTCCTGACGCTTGCTCTTCTTCTCTGGACTCATGAAAACTCCTTGATGTTTTTTATCCACCGCTGACGATATAGATTGCTGAACTTGTAAGGTGAATTACAAGAATGGACCTTAATTCCATTTCGGGATGGATATCACTCCTCTGTGCGGTGCGGGGCGAATTTTCCCATGTGCAAAAGCTTTTGTCTAGGAAAAGGTTAGGCAGTTCTTAGGAAGTCCCGACGCAGCAAAATGGTTAGCCCTCTTGATTCGTAGGCGCGAAATTTCAGGATTGGATGCCTGTTGGCTCTATTCAGCAAGAGTGATCTTGAATTCACACGCCTTTTGCCCCATAGCTTTACAGGCGATCTCCTCGACATCGAATGCCTGGCCCGTTGCCCAGGAGAGACTCTCGCGGATCAAGCCCTGGGTCACGAAACAGATGGCTCCCCGGGCATCCTGGGTCAGCGCGGCTGGAGAAACATTATCCACCATAAGGAGGTCCAGATCCAGAGTGTGGACCGTGATATCCCCGGATTGAGCTCCCATGGAGCGCGCCAGCCACTCCAGGATCGATTTATTGCGGATGGTAGGCGGCAGTCGCTTGATCAGGGCTGCCTGGGTTTTGTTTCCAAAGGCAGCATCGTCCAGAATCAGGTTCCACAACCGCTGCCCTACACGCAAGAGAACGCCGCGCGCACCGCGTCCGTAATAGGTGCGCATGGCAGACTGCAGAGAGGCATAGATCCGCGCTGATTCCGTCGGATCCATTCTCATGAATGTTTCCGGCGCCCCCCATTCATGAGGCAATTTAGAGAGTGCCAGGATTGCATGGAACTGCTTCGTCCCCAGCTCCAACTCGACGGTCTCGACAAAACGACGCAGGATGCCGCTGGAAAACCTTGGCTCGCTCACGCGCGGACGTCTCCCACCTCGAACCGGCAATACGGATCACCCTTTGCCAGGCAGTGTGTTTCCACGACCTCATGCTCCTTGCCGGTCGCCCATTGTACAGCTTCCGCGATGGAACCAGCGTAAAGATAGCAGATCGGCGTCTCGGAGTGGCGGCTATGACAGATTGCACAGGTCGATTCGATATATGCCAGCCGGTCTCCGCTTTCGTCCACCCAGGCGTCCACCTGGGGGTTGCTCTTTTTCAAGGCATCGACCATGCCGTTCAGGATGAATTTGATCCGCTGCCTCTCGGGCAGCAGCTTCAGCGCCACCCCGGCTACGCCCAGCAATGCCGCCTGCTCCCGGACCCCATATTGGAAGGACGCCTTGCCAATGCGGCGCAGCATGCCCTTGCCGGCACGGCCGTAAAACTCCTCAATGGCTTGATTGAATCTGGCATACTGCGAGGCTTGAATCGACGGCTCCAGATTATTAGGCGGAAAGTTGCCGATAAAACGCTCCAGCCCGCTCGCCCGCAGGACCGCGTTCAAGCCGTTATCTCCCATCACCTCCTGGGCTGAGGTCAGCGCCTGACGTACCAGCGAATTGATGATGACTGCATCTTCTCGTGTGCTCATGGTCGCTCCTGATGTATCGATAAGAGTCCGGTGAAGACTTAACGAGCGGCGATATCGAAGGTATAGACGGGATATTGCTCGCCCGTGCGCACAAAGCCCATACGCTGGTACAGGCTCAGCGAAACATTATTATCGCTTTGCGTATTGACAGAAAGTCTGGGAATGTTGGCATAGGTGAGATAGGAAAACAGATCACCCAGCAAAGCTCTACCAGCCCCTTTGCCCTGCACCGCGGGATGCACCGCTAATCGCGCCAGGTGAGCGCGCTGCCCGCCGCCCGTGCTGAGCTGGTAACCAATGATGCCGCTCTCATTCTCTGCCACGGTTGCATACAGGGCTTGTCCCAACGCTCTCCGAAGCGTATCCAAAGGATTGTGCCACAGCGGGTCGAAGGAGGCAGCGTCCGTTTTTTCCACTTCCGGCAGATCTGCCTCTGTCATCCGGCGGATGCGGATGGTGTTCCCCTCGCGAACGGCTGCAGTCTGGCTGGCAAAGCTGCGCCACTCCAGCAGCACAATCTGCTGGCGGTTCTGGAAACCGTTTGCTTCCAGGACATCCTGGAACCAGGGCTGGATGGCGATCACGGCAACCGTGGCGCCGCCCGCCTGCGCGATCTCCTGTCTGGCGGTGGACCAGAGCAGATTCCAGGCGTTTTCCACAGACCAGCGCGCCGTATAGACGAACAGCCGCACCCAGGCAATTCCCTCAGCTTCCGGGGGGCAGGCCAGTGCGGCAGTAATTTGCCCGCCTTCGTCCAGCGCCCAGTAGAATGGCGCGCCCAGCCATTCCAATGGCGAGCGCCAGTCCAGGTGGCGATGCAGGCGAGTCTCGAAGAAGATCAGGTTCGATAACTGCTGCCGATCACTCGGACCCGCGGGGCGAACGAAAGTATTGATCACGAGCTACCTTAGATGGAGAGATGTGCGCAGCCAACGCTTGAGCAAAAACGGCGTATCGAGCGTTGGCTTATCGAAACCCAATACGCATCAGGAACTTCATGATGCGCTGGGTGAGGGTTGGCTTCTTCACCAGTCTTAACGAATCGAAGACATCCATCTGTGAATCGGTGATGCGCCCCCGTTTCAGGTTGATATTGGCTGCCGCCTTGCGCACGATCGAGTGCATGTCACCTTCGCCGATCTCTTCGAAAAGTGTCGCGGCACGGTCATATTCCGCCAGCGCCTCGTCCCACCGCCGGAGCCCCTCGAGAGCGGCTGCGCGGTTGCTGATGGCGATCCCCTGACGCTTGCGATCCCCGGCTTTCTCAAAAACAGCTTCTGTCCCATCGGCTGCATCGAAGGCATTCTGTGCCTTCCCGGCTTGCAACAGGGCTACACTCTCGTTGTTTTTCATCTCAGCGGCATTGAGATCGTCCTGAACCGACGCATAGGCCTGCGCCGCCTGCAGGAAAAGGTCTGCGGCAGCCAGATAATTTCCCCGCTCATACTCCTGTTTCCCCTTGTCTGCGAGTGCTGTAGGGCTGATTTGATCCACATGCGCTCCTAGAGTGTGATATCCAGCAGATCCTCTGCTACAGAGCGCAGCTTATCCCTGGACATGTTGCTTAATTTCATCGCCAGCTCCAGATATGGACGATTGACAGGCATGGCAACGAATTCACGCAGCTCCATCGGCATCTCCAGAAAACGCTGGACCGATTCTTCGCCGATCATCCACTGGCCAATGGGACCGTGCCGGTCGAAGAAGGATTCAACCCGCCCTCCCAGGGCAGCAACCAGGACTTCCAGCTCAGGCAGCGGGATGGCGTGTTCGCCGAGCTCAAAGGCTTTGATGCGCGAGCTGGCAATCCCCGTCTGGTGCGCCAGGTTGCGGATGGACACACTGGCTTTCATGCGTTCCTGCCGCAGAAGCGCACCGATCTTGCGCTGGCGCACCGCCAGCAAGCGGGGCAAATCCAGCTTCGCCAGGCGAGGCGCGCTCCCGGATTTGGTCTGCTTGCTCCAGAAATGCTCAATGGGAAGATCAAGATAATAGACCAGTGTTTCCAGCTCTGGCAGAGACGGCGATCTCAACCCCTCCTCATACGCGCGGAAGATGCTCTTCCGAATACCCAGCGCTTCTGCACATTCCTGGACAGTCCTGCGTGAGGCCAGGCGCGCATCGCGAATCAATACCCCAAGCTTTTTGGTGCGAATAGTGATCTGCGACTTCGTATCCATGAGTCCTCTTGGATGCCTGATGAGTAAAAGGAGTCCAGAGTCGCTTGCTTGACTCTGGCTTGTCCATTCCAACGACTGGTCCCCCAGGGGGATAGCAAGCCGCTGGCTTCATTGCTTAAGCTGATTATAGCAGAGGCTTGGGAGGACTATCGCCTTTGACCCAGGTGCAATCCACCGGAGGGCATGAAGATCTCGGCGCCCAGCTTGAAGCCGGCCGCTTCGAGACGCGGGCTGAAGATCGGGCGGATCCCGGTCGGCTTGAGCTCGCCCATGATCTTGCCATTCAGGCCAACACCGGTCTGCTCAAACTTGAAGATATCGGTGAGCACGACCGTTTCGCCTTCCATGCCGACAACCTCGGTGATCGCCGTCACTTTCCGGGAGCCATCCTTCAGACGCGTCTGCTGGATGATCACATCGACGGCGGAGGAGATCTGCTGGCGGACCACCTTGAGCGGCAGGTCCATGCCAGCCATCAGCACCATGGTCTCCAGGCGGGAAAGGGCGTCGCGCGGGGAATTGGCATGCAATGTGGTCAACGAACCATCATGGCCCGTGTTCATTGCCTGGAGCATATCCAGGGCTTCTCCGCCGCGGCACTCGCCCACCACGATCCGATCCGGGCGCATACGCAGCGAGTTGCGGACCAGGTCGCGAATCGAGACGGCGCCTCTTCCATCCACGTTGGCGACCTTGGTCTCCATGCGCAGGACGTGCTCCTGTTGCAGCTGCAGCTCGGCCGCATCCTCGATGGTGATGATGCGCTCTTCTTCCGGGATAAAGCTGGAGAGGACGTTGAGCAGCGTGGTCTTTCCCGAGCCAGTACCGCCCGAGATCACAATGTTTAGATGGGCAAGCACGCAGGCGCGGATGAACTCCGACATCTGAGGCGTGATGGAACCGAAGTCGATCAGCTGCTGGATCGAGAGCTTGTCCTTTTTGAACTTGCGGATGGTGATGGAGGGTCCGTCAATCGACACAGGCCGGATGACTGCATTGACGCGCGAACCATCGGGGAGGCGCGCGTCGACGGTGGGGCTGTCCGCATCCACGCGGCGGCCAAGGGGCAGGATGATACGGTCGATGATACGCATCACATGATCATCGTCATCGAAGGTGATCGGGCTCTTGGTCAGCCTACCGTTCTTTTCGATAAAGACGCGCTTGGGTCCGTTGACCATCACTTCACTGATATCCGGGTCATCCAGCAGGGGTTGGATCGGACCGTAGCCGGTGAGCTCATCCAGAATCTCGTGAAAGATTTGTTTGCGGATATCGTCGGGCAGGCTTACCCGGGCCTGGGCATACACTTCCTGCAGGCGCTGGCTCATGAACTCGGCGCGATCACCGAGCTGTAGCATTTCACCTTCCATCGAGCGGCCAACGTTTTCGATGAGATAGCGCTTGAACTTGAGCAGATCGGCCGAGGTCAAGCGTGTAAAGTTGGAGGCAAGCGGAGTAGCCATTAAGCAGATCTCTCCTCGGTTGTATTTTGATCTGGAAGAACCCATACAATGTGCGAACGCCGCACTGCTAAAAAGGGAGCCTGGAAGAGGACCTGGCCATCGGGTTTCAGCACCATCACATCGGTGACAGCCAGAAAACCCTCATTGATATCCAGCTCATCCTTGATACGTTGATCTCTGCGCACATGCAGACGGCCGCGGATGAGATGGGTCGTTGTCTGAATCGTTGCCTGGATGGCAACTTTGGATACAACCTCGGTAAAAATCTTGCCTTTTTCATCGTATTCGATTGTCATAATGCCTCTTATAAATCCAGAGTTGGGACAGGTCACGCACGTTTATTCCTCTGGAACACAGGAGAGATCGCAATCCGAACCGGGCGACCACCAGCCTGCCCAGGAATTTCCCGCCTTAGAGTCTAGTACAAATATACGAAAAAATACCTTTCAGTTTCTTAAGCCGCCTCTTTCGCGCGTAGGCGGCGCGCCAGCATCACCATGTCATCGGCTGTCCCTTTGAGGATGATCGAGGCCGTATCTGTCGGGTATTTGACCGTGATCGGCTGGTTCAGGTTATTCGCGAGGGCAAAGTTCCCGCCCATATAAGGCAGGGTTGTCTTGATGGGCAAGCCGATGATCTCCTCCGCCTGCGTCTTGGTCAGCCCTTCCAGCCCAACCGCCCGGTTGAGGATGGCATAGACCTTCTGATGGTCGATACCCTGGGATTGGAAATAGTTCCAGACGGTCTTCGTCAGCCGGATGCTGCTCTGGTCGGTGGAAACAATGAGAACGATCAGGTCCGCCTTTTGGATCAAGGGCAAGCTGATGCGCGAGAGCGAGCGTCCAAGATCCAGGATCACGAAATCGTAGGCATGACAGAGCGTCTGGACGAGCTGACCAATGCGCTCGCCATTCACACTGTTGGCTTGCTCCGGATCGGGAGAACCGGGCAGCAGCTGGAACTGCCACAGTTCGGGTTGTGGCAGATTGCGGTGGAAGTAGTCGGCGGTGGTCTGTTCTGCGGGCAGGCTCGCAACGCTGACCAGGTCCAGTCTGCCCTCATCCCCGACGATCCGGGCGATAGAGCCGATCGGCAGGACAAGATCTGCCACAACGAGGCGCGCTTGCGGCTGAGCCTGCTGAATATTCATGGCAAGGTTGGCGCACAGCGAGGAGGTGCCTGTGCCGCCTTTTGCGCTCAGAAAAACAATCAGCAAGCCGCTCTTCTTTTCAGTCGCTCCCGCGGGAGGTTGGGGCTCGGCATCAAATATCCGCGACAGCGCTTCATCGAGCGCCATAATGGCCCGGGAGGACTTGACCAGATATTCGCTTACACCGGCGCTGAGGCAAGCCGCCCTGCGCGCAGGGCTGGCATCGGTGGAAAGCGCAATCAGCGGTGTTATGACCGTGCGCGCATCATTGCGCAGTTTATGGATGAATTCCTGATCCGTGATGTCTTGCAGCGTGGGATCGAACAGGATGAGATCGGGCTCGTCGCGCCAGGCAACGATCAAGCCCTCCTTCCCGGTTCGAGCCTCGAGAACCTGGAATTGTCTTCCCCGGAGATGATTGGCCAGAAAAACGCGGCTGGCGGCGTTGTCATCAACAATCAGAATGGATTGACCGGGCAAAACAACCTCCTGACCTTTCTACTCCTCGAGAGGCGGCATCAGATATCCTAACCCCGAGCGGGTGACAATATGCCGGGGGCTATGGGCATCGTCCTCGAGCTTCTGGCGGAGACGGGCGATGCTGACCCACAGGATTTCCTTGTCACCGCGATATTCAGGTCCCCAGACGCTGGTCAGGAGCTCCTCCGAGGTCATGATCTTGCCGACGTGATGCGCAAATTGCAGCAGGAGACGGTACTCCGTTGCAGAGAGGGAGACAGGCTGCTCCCCCCGCCAGACCTCGGCGCGGGCAAAATCGATCTTCAGGTTATCGTGTGTGAAGAAGCGAGATTGTCCCACCTCGGTGGGAGGCTGCGCTCGACGCAACACGGCGCGCACCCGGGCAAGCAGCTCGGTTGCCGAGAATGGCTTGACCAGATAATCGTCTGCCCCGAGGTCGAGTCCCCGGACGCGATCCTGCTCATCGCCTTTTGCTGTCAGAATGATAATGGGGGTGCTGGAAAACTCTCGAATGCGCTGGGTAGCGCCAAACCCATCGAGCTTCGGCATCATGACGTCCATGAGCACCAGGTCGATCGGCTGGTCCGAAAATACACTGACTGCCTGCATTCCATCCTGGGCGGTAACAACTTCATATCCCTCCGTCCGTAGATTCGCTTCCAGCAATCGTAGATAGCGAGGTTCATCGTCCACGATCAGTATGCGTTTTGCCATAGGGGCTCCTCCTTTGTTACCTAGATGAATCGATGGGCAGCTCGATATAGAACGTGGTTCCCTGGCCGGGGGTGGACTCTGCCCAAATCTTACCACGATGTGCCTGAATTATTTGCTTGCAAATAAAGAGACCCAGGCCTGTGCCCGTGACCGTCTTCTCACCGCGCACCCGGTAGAAGCGCTCGAAGATCAAAGGCAGGGAGTCAGCCGGGATGCCGGGACCATGATCGATGAAGGAGATCAGCACGTTTTGATCCACCTGCCGCAACAGGATCACAATGGGTGCGCCAGGCGCGTATTTGATCGCATTGGTAAAGAGGTTATCGAACACCTGCGCCAGCCGGACGCCGTCGCCGTACACGGGCGGCACTGAATCCAGATCGGTGCTGACGTCCAGATTCTTGTGTCGCGCCCGAACGCGCAAGACCACGTCTCGCAGCACAGCATCCATCCGGAGGGGCTGGAAGCGCAGCTGCAATGTCTTGCTCTGCAGACGAGCGGATTCGAGCACATTCTCGATCAGCAGGGACAGCCGGTCTGCCTCCTCATCGATGATAGTGAGGAACTCCTTTTGAGTCTGCTCGTCCCAGCTGGTGTCATCTCGCAGCAGGCTGGTGCTATATCCTTTAATGAAACCCAAGGGAGTGCGCAGCTCATGCGAGATCGTGCTGACGAAATCTTCCTGCAGCTGCATCTGGCGCTTGAGATCCTGTAGCTCCTCTCGCATCTTCGCCCAGTGGACGCGCTCGAACAGCGTGGAGAGCATATCTGCGGCAAGCGAGGCAAGCGCGATATGCTCCGGCTGGTAAACAGGTCCCCCGAAACGAACAAACATCGCGGCGCCGCGCACATGGCCACCTACACGCAGCGGCAAGCCAAGTAGATATGCCTGGTGGAGGCGGTCATCAGGCGAGACATCGGGCCTGGGGTCCTGCACGAGCAGCTTGCCTTTCTTCATGACGAGACCCGCAAATTCATCGCCCCAGGCGGCATCCGCCTCCGCATCCTTGGAGCGTCCAACCGCACGAGCGTATACAACCTCGGACATTTGCGTCGATTCATCCTGCAAGTAGACTGCTACGTTGTCGAAGACGAATTCCCTGCGCAACGCCACCATGAATTTCTCCATGGCAGGACGCGAGGTGCCTCCGTGCGCCGCGGAGTGCATCAGTTCCTGAAAGTAGGAGAGGGTATGACTATCCATCGGTTTATTTCGATTCTGCGGCGAGCAACGGAAATTTGAACGTCGAGCCGCGGCCTTCCACAGACTGGACATCGAGCATCGAGCCGTGCGCCTCGACGATCTGACGGACCAGCGAAAGCCCCAGGCCGGTCCCGCCATAGCGCCGGGTGGCGGAGCTATCCAATTGGTGGAAAGGTTCAAAGATATCGTCCAGGCGGTTAGCGGGAATGCCGATCCCGGTATCGGTGACAGAGACAATGACCAGATTCTCCCCCTCACATTCCACACTGACCGTCACATATCCGTTCGAAGGCGTGAATTTGACCCCGTTGTCCACGAGCTGATTCAGCGCCCAGGCGATCTTCTGTGGGTCGCCCTGGACGAGAGGCACGTCATCGTCGACAACGGCATTCAGGTTGACGCCACGGTCCTGCGCCTGCTGCGCGTATGTATTGACCGCCAGGTTTGCCAGACGGCGAATATCCACATTTTCCTGTTTGAGACTGAGCTCGCCGCGGGAGGAAAGCGAGACCATGATCAGGTCTTCGATCAGCGATTCGAGCTTGCTTGTAGACTGCTGGCTCACCTGCAAGGCATGTAACTGCTCTTCACCGAGTGATCCGAGCGACTCGGTGATCAGGAGCTCGATGTAGCCCTTAATGTGCGTTAGTGGCGTGCGTAGCTCATGGGAGATGTTCGAGATGAAATTGGATTTGAGCTGGCTCAGCTCTGAGACGCGCTGCAAGGCTTTCTGCAGCTCGGCGGTGCGCTCTTCCACACGATGCTCGAGGGTCCGGTTGGCTGTCTGCAGCGCCGAACGCAACTGGATGATCTGTTCTGTCACCGCCTGGTCCAGATCATCGCGCTCCAACAGCTGGAGATCGATCAGAGCCTGTCCGAGCAAAAGCGGCTCGCCTCTTGCCATGGCATCCTGCTGGTGCTCCAGTGCTTTCTGTAAATTCTCAGCCGAGATGAGACCTTTGTGAACTAAATACTCCCCCAGGCGCGGCACGAGCATTTCGGGAGTGAGGCGGCGCTGCTCTACCATACTGTCTTTACCGTGATCTGTCCTCAGGGCGCGACATAGACCCATTCTCCGCCGACCATGGTAGCGGAGGACTGCATCTCGAGCAAATCATCCGGGTCGCAGGTGAAAGGATCCTTTTCCAGTACGATCAGGTCGGCAAGGTAGCCGGGCGCCAGGCGACCGAGGCGGTCTTCCATGTTCGCGGCGTAAGCAGGACCGAGGGTAAACCCCTCCCAGGCTTCTGCCATGGTCAGCCTTTGTTCGGGGTACCAGCCGTCGGGGGAGGGAGAGCCGTCGGCGCGCCGCCGGGTGACAGCGGCGTGCAGTCCCAGGAACGGGTTGGGGGACTCCACCGGCGCGTCCGAGCCCAGAGCCAGGCGGGCGCCATAGTTGAGCTGAGTCTTGAGCGCGTAGGCGAGCCGCGATCGCTCGCCCCAGAAGGCGTCCGCCATCAGCATGTCGGAGGTAGCATGGATGGGCTGCATCGATGCGATCACGTTCAGCTTGCCGAGCCGCGCCGCGTCATCCGGGTGAATCACCTGGACGTGCTCGATGCGATGACGGAGGGCGGGCAGATTGTTCTCCCGCTCATACTCGCGCAGCTGCTCATATGCCTCGAGCACTTCATGATTGGCGCGATCGCCAATGGCGTGGACCGTCAGTCCCAGCCCCACCCGGGCGGCCTTGCGGCCGTGCTCGAAAAGCTCCTCGCCATCCATGTTGAGGATGCCGCGGTTGTCCTCCTCGCCAATGTAGGGTTGGAACATCGCGGCGGTGTGCGGACCCAGGGCACCATCCATAAATACTTTGATCGAGCCAATGCGCAACCAATCATCGCCGAAGCCTGCCCGCAGACCGAGATCACAGGCTTGATCGAGCAGCTCGACCGGGAGGTTCTTGAGCACGCGCAGCCTGAGCTTGCCCTGCGCGTGAAGATCCTGCAATGCCATGAACGAATCGCGACGGTCAAAATCGTGCACGCCAGTCAGGCCCATACGCCATAAGATGGATTGAGCGCGCTCCATCGCCTCCGCAATTTCATGGACGGCCGGCTCCGGGATGATATTCCCGACCAGCTCCATGGCGGTTTCGAGCAGGATGCCGGTCAGGTCCCCCCGGGCATCGCGCTGGAGCTGTCCATTCTGAGGGTTGGACGTCTGGTTCGTGATATTCGCCAGCTTGAGCGCTGCCGTATTTGCCCAGGCAGCATGCAGCGACTTGGCAGTGAGATAGACTGGATTGTTCGGCGCGATAGCATCCAGCTCGGCGGCGGTCGGCCAGTCGCTTACCCCTGCCCCTCCTCCCATCGGGGGAGCGGAATTCCAGACGTTTTGATTCCAGCCATGGCCAAGGATCCACTCGCGCGGTCTGGCTTTACGAGCGCGCTCTTCGACGCGGTGCAGGCATTCCTCTTTCGTCCTGGTCTCGCAGTCCACCTTTTGCAGGCTGAGGGAGTAATGCTTGAGATGCAGGTGCGCATCGGTCAACCCGGGCAGGATAACCCTTCCCTGCATGTCCTGCTTCTCGGCACCGGGATACTGTGGTAGCAGGTTGTTCGCTTCCCCCACGGCGACGATCCGCTCACGATCGATAAGGATCGCCGATCCCGTGGGATGCGCGGGGTCCTGGGTATGGATATAGGCGTTATGAAGAAGTTTCATGTTTGGCTCGAAAGAAAAGACCTGTCAGATCCAGAACATCACGTTAATTTTTCCAGCAGGGCATCCAGATCCTCATCGGAATAATAATAGATCGTCACCGTGCCGCCCTTCTTGCCATGCTTCAAGGCAACCTTGGTCCCAAGACTCTCGCGCAGGCGGCGTTCCACGTCGGTCACATTTGCGCTCGGGCTGGATCTCCGTTTCGTGGCGGGTTTCAAGCCCACATATTTACGTGTCATCATTTCTGTGGTGCGAACGCTGAAATCGAGCTCGATGACCTTCTTCAAGAGCTCTTCCTGTGCTTTGGCAGAGCTCAATGCCAGGAGAGCACGGGCATGACCCTCCGTGATTCGTCCATCCACAAGCGCCTGTTTTACCGGAGCGGAGGCGTCGAGCAGACGCAGCGTGTTCGTGATCGCCACACGGCTCTTTCCCACGCGCGCTGCAATCGTCTCGTGCGAGAGCTTGAATTCCTTTGCCAGGTGCTGGTAGGCTTCGGCTTCCTCGATCGCGTTCAGGTCGGCGCGCTGGATATTTTCGATCAACGCCAGCTCCAGCAGCTGCTGATCGGTGGCATGCCGGATGACCACCGGCACAGTTTTTAAGCCCGCCTTGCGCGCAGCCTGCAAACGGCGCTCCCCGGCAATCAGGACATAGATCCCATTCTTGCCAGGCGAAACGATCAGGGGCTGGATCACGCCATGCTCGCGGATGGAGGCGGCAAGGCTCTCCAGCTCCTCCATGTCGAACTTCTCGCGCGGCTGGCGCGGGTTCCGCTGGATCGAGTCGATGGGGATCTGGGCGATGCCGCCCTCCCCACCAACGGTCTTTTGACCGGTGGGAATGAGAGCATCGAGTCCTTTGCCGAGACCGGAACGTGGGGGCATGAGCGAATCTCCTTGTTTCAAACGCCACGGACACCAGGAATAACGTTGTGACCAGTGTGCTTAGCTGACCTTGACTCCGTCCCCCTCCAATAATTCTCTGGCAAGTGCCTCATACGCGCGCGCGCCAAGTGAGGAGGGAGAATACGCAGAAATGGGAAGTCCGTACGAAGGGGCTTCTGCCAACCGGATGCTGCGCGGCACGATGCTGTCAAAGACCTGCCCGGGGAAATGATTTCGGACCTCCCTGACCACATCCATCGACAGCTTGGTGCGCGGGTCGAACATCGTCAGGATCACACCACGCACACGCAGCTCGGGGAAGAGAGCAGACTGCACGCGTCCGATCGTCTGCGTCAGCTGGCCCAAGCCCTCGAGCGCCAGATATTCACATTGCACAGGGACCAGCATCCCATCCCGTGCTGCGACGAGTCCATTGACCGTAAGGATGCCGAGAGAGGGCGGGCAATCGATGAGGATGTAATCGTATTTCGAATTTTGCGATTCGAGCGCCCGCCGCAGGCGGAACTCGCGTCCCAGTTCTCCGACGAGCTCGATCTCTGCCCCTGCCAGGGCCGGCGCGGAAGGCAGAAGCCAGAGATTGAGACGCTCGTTATACAAAATGGAGGCAGCGGGGATTTCGCCATTCAGCAGCGCATCGTACGTGCTGCCCTGGACCGCCTGCTTATCGATGCCTACCGAGGAGGTGGCGTTCGCCTGGGGGTCGAGATCGACCACCAGAATACGCTGATCCATTTTGGCGAGATAGGCGGCAAGGTTGATAGCGGTTGTGGTTTTACCCACTCCGCCTTTCTGGTTGACGAGGGTGTAAATGCGAGTCATGCGATTTTCAATTTAGAGCAACCAACAACTGGTACCACAGGATGCTTCGCAAAGTGGTTGACACCTTGAGATTAGTGCAGCACTTCCAGCATACATTCTTCAATCTCACGCGGCGTAGGGATTCCATCGAGTCCAACGCGGGTGATGGAGCGTGAGGCAACCAGGGTGGCAAAGCGCGTGGCTTCCCAGGGGTCACGCGTGCCGAACAGACGCACGAAGAAGGCTGCGGCAAAGATATCACCGGCACCTGTGGCATCGACCTCGCGCATCTCGGGCGCCCGGAAACGCCGGCGGTCTCCATTCCAGAACAAGACAGCGCCGGCAGCGGCCTCCGTGACCACGAGCACGCGCGTCTGGTGCGCCATCTGCTCGATCAGCTCCTCATTACCATTAACATCATCGCGGCTCATGACCACCGCATTGGCGCGCTGGAGAGCCGTCTCAGAATGCGACCACTCCGCCATGGAAACACGTCTCTCGGTGTCCCACTCGCGCATCCAGCCCTGAGGCGTAAGCCCGAGCAACGCCGGGGAAAAGCCCTCGGGCAGCACATCGTCCACCTCGTTGGCGATCGGACCGAGGTGAATGATCGGGGTACTGCGCCAGGGCTGCGGCACGCGCTCCAGATCGATCCTGGCGGCCTGGGCGCGCAGGTACTGGATCCGCCCGTGCTCGGTATATATGTTTTCAAATGTTGTACTATTCGGGGAT
>DAITPI010000017.1:0-22014 GCA_036833655.1 Anaerolineales bacterium
CGCCGGTGACCAGGGTTATGCCGGTAAGTCCACGCTCGAGTCCTTCAAGAGCGGCAGCGGAAATGGCGACGATATGCTGTTCTGCGTGTTGAATCTGCCACGCGCCCAGATGGGAGGTTGCCGTGGCGATGACAGGTAATTTCAATTGGCGCGCTAGCTGAAACATCGCGGTTGTCTTTCCGCCGGCGCCAACAAATGCCAGGCATGCGGAAGAGCCGACACGGAAGGCGCGTGCCAAGGAGAGATTCATGATCGCGATTATACATCTTTCAATGTGCAGCCCCTTACAAGGTAAGGTATAATAATCGCGCTATGCATCATGGATGTATGGCAAGACTACAACAAGGCTGAGTAATGGTAAGCGATCCTCTCATTTCCACAGACTACTGGACTGACCTCCAGATCACACAACAAGACGTTGAATTTCTCCACAATCATTTATTCGAACTCGAGACTCCGCTGACGGCACGTGAGCTCGTTGCAGTATTTGTCAACGAACGGCTTCAAGCGGAACGTCTTGCTCTGCAGCAACGCCGCCAGGCAGGTGGCAAAACGTATTTCCCCGGAGAATCCTATCAGGTTGGCGATGATTTGATCTTTCCCGCCTTGAACTGGAAGCATGGCAAAGTCACGTCGGTCCGCCCTGGTACCAATCCCGAGCTTGGATCCTTCGATGTTCTGACTGTTGATCTCGGCAACGGCGCCGAACGATACTTCGCCTCCAATTTGCCGGTGCATTCTCTAAACGAGCAGCCTGCCGCGGTGGAAGATCAGGGTCCGGATGCGGATGCGATCCTGAAGCAGTATGGTAGTGAGATCGAAAAGAAAATTGAAGCTGCCTTTCAGGCTGGCGATGAGATCGTACGGATTGCAGGTCGCTGGTTCCCAGGGGCGTTGCTGGTGGATGTCAATGTCGGACATCTCAATCTGGCAGAGGCTGTGCTCGATATGGCCGGCGGTGAGCCGCTGCCTGCCTCTGCATTGCTCAAGGATGTAGCGCTGCCGGAGGGAGTCAATCCCAAGCTTGCCGAGTTCTCGCTGAACTATGCCTTGCAGGAGGATGATCGTTTCGATGAAGTGGGTCCGGCGGGCGAGGTCCTCTGGTGTTTGCGACGGCTGGAACCGGATGAAGTGCGCGACGTACCGCTTCACTTGCGCTATTCTCCCGTTGAATATGACCGGGACGTTCTTACCCCGCAAATGTTCAACCTGATTGCCCAGCTGGACGATGAGCTCAGCACAGTGGCTGCGCCGGCGAGCGCGGACGTCAAAGAAGTGACAGTGGCCCTGATCTATCCGCATTTGCGCTCCGGGACATTGCCTCTATCGGCGCGTGTGCGCCCACTGTTCCCGACAGCCTATGAATCCCCGCGGGTTCGCTTTACGCTGGTGGATGGCCGGACCAAGCAGCGGATGCCGGGCTGGGTGGTACGGGAGCACGGTTATGTCTTTGGCTTGCGTGAGTGGTACAAGGCGAATGAGCTGATGCCCGGAAGCCTGGTTCGGATCCGGCGCGGGGAACGACCCGGCGAGGTGCTGATCGAGGCGAAGACCTATCGCTCGACAAAGGACTGGGTGCGCACCGTGATCGTCGGGGCAGACGGCGGGATGGTGTTTGCCCTGTTGAAGCAGCCGATCTCGGCGGAGTTCAATGACCGGATGGCATTCGCGATCCCGTCCATGGAGGCGGTAGATCAGCTCTGGCTGCAGGACCGCAAGCCTCCCTTTGACCGGCTGGTGGCAGACATGATCCGCGAAATGTCGAAATTGACGCCGCAGGGCCATGTGCATGCACAGGAGTTGTACTCGGCGGTCAATATCGCCCGGCGCGTCCCGCCTGAGCCGCTGCTGGCTCTGCTGGCGAGCAACCCCGGCTTTACACATGTTGGCGATCTACATTTCCGACTAACGGAGCTGGAGTGAGCATGGTATTGGAGCGAAAGCGTTCTAGCCTGGTCAAGCCGAGTATTAATACACCTTTCCACATCGATTTCGATTGGTGGATGAAGAACGAGCGCGACTGGCACGTCTATCTGCGGTCGCTGCTGTGTCCGGAGCATCAGGCTGCCTTCGAAAACATAGAGGAAGGGCAAACCATCGACTGGGTAGATCCTGCTACAGCGGAGGTCAAACCGGTGGATGGTATCCAGCATGCATTGATGACTCACTGCGTCAAACAGCCGGACTTTCTCACTGAGAAGACTGCGCTGGTCGAAGCGGTATTTCGCCTGTTCTTGACCAATGGCAATCAACCCATGACCTGCAATGATCTGGCTACCCGGCTGAAACGCCCCCCGGAGACAATCCTGCGGACCCTGGCCGGTGCCAGGGTATATAAGGGAATTCGGCCTTACAGTGGGTAAGGGCACAAAATCGCGAAGCAGGGGCGTGATTTGCCTGTTTTCCAGGGACGTAATACAATTAGACTGCCTGCCCCTGTAGCTCAATGGACAGAGCACCAGCCTTCTAAGCTGTTGGTTGTGGGTTCGATTCCCGCCAGGGGCGCTGGATTTCCGTGCCTTTTCGATGAAAAGGCAGTAAGGAGAAGGATTTAATGCCTACTATCGTACGTAGATCCGTTTCCGCGATGGCGGAGACGCGACGGGAAGTCTTACAGACCATCAGCTGGCACGTCCGTTCGAGCGTCTGGAGTCCGCCCACAGACGTGTATGAAACAGAAGCCAATTATGTCATCAAGGTGGAAATTGCCGGTATGCGCGATGAGGATTTCGAGGTGGCGTTTGAGAACAACATCCTGCGGATCAGCGGATATCGTCCGGATCTTAATGAACGACGCGCCTACCGTCAAATGGAAATCCGTTTTGGAAGATTCGAGCTTGCCCTGGAAATACCAGTCACCGCGGATATCGAAAACGCCACTGCAGAATATAAGGACGGCTTCCTGACAATTGTTCTGCCAAAAACCCCATCGAAGCAAGACAAGGTTGAAAATCAATAATGCCCGCCTCCCGATGGCAGACGAACATCAATGACCTCCTCCAGTGGAACGATGAGGAGGAAAACGAGCTGTTATCCTTGATCATGCCTTCCATGCTCTCGCGGTTTCAGAATAAAGAATCGAAATCAACCGAATCAGATCCTTCCCAAATGTCAACTTCAGCGAAATATCCCGAAGTCCTCCCGATCCTGCCATTGCGGGGGGTGGTCGTGTATCCCCAGACGGCAGTCCCCCTAACCGTGGGGCAGCCGCGCTCCGTCAAGCTGGTAGATGACGTTGTAGGCGGCGACAAACTGGTCGGGTTGGTGGCGGCAGTCAACCCGGAGCTCGAGTCGCCGGGTCCGGGCGACCTGTATCGGGTCGGGACCGTGGCGATCGTCCATCGCCTGCTGCGCGCCCCGGATGGGACGCTGCGGCTATTGGTGCAGGGCATGGATCGCTTCCGTCTGGGCGAGTTTGTCGCCGAGGAGCCTTATCTCAAGGCGAAGATCGAGCTGGCGCCCGAACAGGTGGAGGAGGGATTGGAGATCGACGCGCTGGCGCGCAACGCCCGCGACCAGTTCCAGCAGATCACCCAGATGATCCCCTCCTTCCCCGAGGAGCTGGCGGGGTCCATTACTTCGGTCGAGGATCCCCTGCAGACTGCCTATACCATCGCCAACTTCCAGCGCATGGACATCAAGGATTCGCAGGAGATCCTGGAGATCGACTCGGTTGCGGATAAGCTCAAGAAGCTGATCGGCTTGCTCGTGCGCGAAGCGGAGGTCTTGCAACTGGGGCAGAAGATCCAGAACGAAGCGCGTGGCGAGATCGAGAAAGTGCAGCGCGAGTACTTCCTGCGCGAGCAGATGAAGGCGATCCAGAAAGAGCTGGGCGAGCGGGACGAGCAAGCAGTGGAAGCCGAGGAGTTCCGCAGGAAGATCGACGAAGCGCACATGCCCGAAGAAGCGGACAAGCAGGCTCGTCGGGAGCTGGAGCGCCTGTCCCGGCTGCCATCTGCAGCGGCCGAATATGGCGTCATTCGCGGCTATCTCGATTGGCTGGTCTCGTTGCCCTGGTCCAAGGGAACGGAAGACAACCTGGATATCAACCACGCCCGTGAGATCCTGGACAAAGATCATTACGGCCTGCAGGATGTCAAGGAGCGCATTCTCGAGTTTCTGGCGATCCGCAAGCTGCGGCTCGATCGCAAGGATGAGGACCGGGCTCCTTCCGACGACAAGATCCGGCGCGAGCGCGAAGGCGTCATCCTTTGTTTTGTGGGACCTCCCGGCGTGGGCAAGACCTCTCTGGGACAGTCGATCGCGCGTGCCATGGGGCGTAAGTTCGTGCGCGCTTCCCTGGGCGGCGTGCGCGATGAAGCAGAAATCCGCGGGCATCGCCGCACGTACATCGGATCCATGCCCGGACGGATCTTACAGGCGCTGCGCCGCATTGAGTCCCGTAACCCGGTCTTCATGCTCGACGAGATCGACAAACTGACGTTCGACTTCCATGGTGACCCCGCGTCAGCGCTCCTGGAGGTGCTCGACCCGGAACAGAACACCGAGTTCCGTGATAACTATCTCGAAGTTGCCTTCGATCTTTCCCAGGTATTCTTTATCACCACAGCCAATACGCTGGAGACCATTCCCGGTCCGTTGCGCGACCGTATGGAGATCATCTTCCTCTCGGGGTACACCGAAAGCGAAAAGATCGCCATTGCAACCGGCTACCTGATCCCGCGCCAGATCCGGGAGAACAGCCTGCGTGAGAACGAAGTCAAGTTCACCGAGGATTCGCTGCGCAAGATCATCCGTGAGTACACGCGTGAGGCGGGCGTTCGCAACCTGGAACGCAAGATCGGTGCGGTGTGCCGCAAGCTCGCCACGCGCATCGCGGAAGGCAAGCTGGAAACAGCTGAGATTACCCCTGCGCTCGTCGAGGAATATCTCGACCATCCCATTTTCCAGGCCACCGAAGAGCTCAACCAGCGCACCTCGATGCCGGGCGTAGTACCGGGACTGGCATGGACGCCGTATGGCGGCGACGTGCTTTTCGTCGAAGCGACCAGCATGCCCGGCGGCAAGGGCTTCCAGGTGACTGGCTCCATCGGAAACGTGATGAACGAATCGGCGCGTGCGGCGCTGTCCTTCGTGCGCTCGCGCGCCAAGCAGCTGGGACTCGACAGCGATTTTTTCAATAAGTCGGATATCCATCTGCATATTCCCTCGGGTGCACAGCCCAAGGATGGTCCCTCGGCGGGCGTGACCATTGCCACCTCACTCGTTTCCTTGATCTCGGGTCGCAAGGTCAAGCCGCACGTTGGCATGACCGGTGAGATCACCTTGCGCGGACAAGTTCTTCCGATCGGTGGTGTGAAGGAAAAAGTGCTGGCAGCGCACCGTAACGGACTGCGCACAGTAATTTTGCCCAAGCGCAATGAGCAGGATCTTGACGACGTCCCGGAAGAGGTTAAGAAATCCATGAAGTTCGTTTTCGCCGAAACGGTCGATGAAGTTCTCGATTCGGCGCTGGAAGCAAACGGCAAAGCGGCGGGTTCCAGGCAGGATGCCAAAAAGAAAACCACATCCAAGAAAGCAAAGAGCAATGGCAAAAGTCCTACTCGCCGAAGATGACGAGACGATGGTGTCTCTTCTGCGAACTCTGCTGCAAATGGAAGGGTTCGACGTCCTGGCACTCGATGTCGATTCGAATGTTCCGGCAGTGATCCAACAGGAGCGACCGGATGTCCTCCTGATGGATGTGCATCTGGGCAACCAGAGCGGGATGGAAATCCTGGAAGAGATCCGCAACCACAACGACCTGAACGGTCTGCGGATCATCATGACCTCCGGTCTGAACATGAAAGACGAGTGCCTGCACCATGGGGCGAATGCATTCTTGCTCAAGCCCTTCATGCCTGATGACCTCATCCGCTTGTTGAAGTAATCCATGCCATTGTGATTTCTCCATCGATTCAAATTCGCGAATTTCACTTTCCGACCGACTACGAGTCGGTTTACCAGCTCTGGCAGGATATGGAGAGGGGCGTGCGGGTGGGACGCTCCGATACGCCTACGGAGCTCCAAAAGAAGCTGGCTCGCGATCCCGACCTATTCCTCCTGGCGGAATCAGATGGCAAGATCGTGGGTTCGGTGATCGGAGGCTTCGACGGGCGCCGTGGGCTGATTTATCACTTAGCGGTCGCGGCGCCCTTCCAGGGACAGGGCATCGGCTCGCGCCTGATGGAGGAAGTGGAATCCCGGCTGCGTGCAAAAGGCTGCCTCAAATGTTATCTGCTGGTGACAGACGATAATCCGGAAGCCGAGGCATACTATCAGCGTCACGGTTGGGGGCAAATGGACCGCATCCACCTGTACGGCAAAGAGCTGCAATGACCATTCGATTTGGCATCTTGACCCTCTCTGACCGTTCCTCGCGTGGCGAGCGGGCGGATGCGTCAGGCCCCGCCCTGGTGAGTGTGATTCAAGCCGGAGGCTGGTCGGTGGTCAAACAGGGGCTGCTGCCCGATGAGGAATCTGCTATCCGTGCCAGCCTGATCGCCTGGGCGGACAGCGGCGAAATGGATGTGATCCTCACCACCGGCGGGACCGGATTTTCTCCCCGCGATGTGACTCCCGAGGCCACGCGCGCCGTCATCCACCGGGAGGCGCCCGGATTGGCGGAAGCCATGCGCCTTGCGAGTCTCAAGATTACACCGCACGCTATGTTATCCCGAATTGTCACCGGGATTCGCGGCAATACGCTCATCATCAATCTACCTGGCAGCCCCAAGGGTGCTGTAGAAAATCTGCAAGTTGTCCTTCCTGTGCTGCATCATGCTGTTCAGCTCCTGCATGAAGACCCCACCTCCGAATCGAGTCACTGACCTCTACTCTCTCATCTCTCCTCTCTGGTATAATCCCGCCGCTTGAATTTCATCTCACATAAGGAACCTGCAAGTATGATCGACGTAAATGCACTACGCAAAGGGGTCACATTCGAACTGGACGGCAACCTCTACAAAGTCCTGGACTACAGTCACAACAAGACCGGACGCGGCAACGCCAACATCCGGATCAAAGCCCGCAATCTTCAAACTGGCGCCAACATTGAGCGTACCTTTAACTCAGGACAGTCTGTCCAGGATGTGAGCCTCGACTTTCACAATGTATCGTACTTGTATACCGATGGTGAGTTCTACCATTTTATGGATAACGAGACTTTCGAGCAGCCCGCCATCAAGGCCGATGTCCTCGGTGATAAGGCGCCGTTCTTGAAAGAGGGCATGGAAGTCAAGCTGACCTTTTATAGAGGCGCGCCGCTCGACGTGGAGATCCCCGGCTCTGTGGATCTCAAAGTCGTGGAGGCGGAGACTGCCATCCGCGGCGACACGGCGACAGGCGTTACCAAGAAAGTACTCACCGAGACGGGTCTGGAGGTCAACTGCCCACAGTTTGTGAAGGTAGGCGATACCATTCGAGTCAATACCGAGACAGGTGAGTACGTTACCCGGGTGTAGGAATGTCCCGCGAATAGCCGATCAAGGTGGCAGTCATGCGAAGCAGCCGACTGTCACCTTTTTTGACGCTTATACAATTTTTATGTAGGCATCCTATAATTCTCCTCTATGAGAACTCCTGCCGGGACCGAGTGTCCCCATTTCTATGGCGATTACTACCGCGGCCGCAATGTAGAAGAATGCCGTTTGCTTAAAGCCGCCGGCGAGCGCTGGACCCGCGACCTGTGCAAGACCTGCCCCGTTCCGGGCATTGCTCGCGCTAACGCTTGCGAATTCTTGAAATTAGCTCCAACCGTTACCAGACCCCTGGAAGCTTTATTCCAGCGTCGCGTAAGAGTCTCTGCGTACTGTGAAAAGACCAGGCGGAGCGTGACTGAGCCGCATGTCGGTTGTGGGGAGTGTCATGTCCTTCCGTTTAAGTTCGAACTCAAATCGTAAATTTCCATCGCGGGGCATAGCTCTGCAAGAGTGCACATGTCGCTAACACTGCTGCTCGATCTCGACGATACGCTGCTGGATACCAACCTGGATGCCTTTATGCCGGCTTATTTCCAGGCGCTCGCGACGCATCTGGCAAATCACACTTCGCCGGACGTGATGCTGCGTGCTCTTGGGGCGGGTGTCAATCGCATGTATGCGAGTGAGGATCCCACGCATACCCTGGCGGAGATTTTTGATGCGGATTTTTATGGCAGCCTGGGATTCTCAAAGCAGGACCTGAGCCACATTATCGAAGACTTTTACGATCGTGTCTTTCCGCAGCTGGGTGTGCATACGCGCCAGCGCCCGGAGTCAGTTCCTTTTGTGGAATGGGCATTGTCCTGTGGGTATCGGGTTGCGATCGCCACCGATCCCCTCTTTCCTCGCAAAGCCACGTACCATCGCTTGCGCTGGGCAGGCTTTGATCCGGAGCGGTTCGAGCTGATCTCGTCGTACGAGAATTTTCATTTCAGTAAGACGCATCCCGCCTATTATGCAGAGGTACTCGGTCGTCTCGGCTGGCCTGAAGGACCCGTCCTGATGGTGGGCAACGATATCGAGCGTGACCTTCTTCCCGCGCACCGGCTCGGTCTCAAGACCTATTTTGTCGACTGGGAATCGAGCTCAGCTCCTGACTTTGTCGCGGGGCATGGCGAGCTGCGAGATGTGCGGCCGTGGCTGGAATCCATCCAGTTGTCCACGCTGGAGCCCTCCTTCAAGTCGCGCGACGCTGTGTTAGCGATCCTGACCGCCACCCCGGCGGTCCTGCGAACTCTCACTGCCACCTTGACGGAGGAACAGTGGCGCCACGAACCGACCCGCGACGACTGGGCGATGAACGAGATCGTCTGTCACCTGCGCGATACGGAGCGCGAAATCCACCAGATGCAACTGAGTCTCTTGACCGCGAAGGAAGGCGCCTTTATCCCACGCCCGGATAGCGGTGTGTGGGCAAGCGAACGGGAATATTTGCATATCGATGGAAAATCTGCCTTGATCGAATTTGCTGAGGCAAGGATCCAGAACCTGAAGATCCTCCGAGATTTGGGGGAACAGGTGTGGTCTCGAAACGCGCGGCACGCCATCTTCGGTCCGACAGATTTCCTGGAAGTGGTCAGTTTCATGGCGGATCACGACCGGTTGCACATTCAGCAAGCCTGGAAAACCCTGAGAAGCGCATAGACATTCCGCGTCCAATTCGGTAAAGGCGTGTTATAACAGCCTAGAACTTGAAGGGCAGTTCATCACTGCCCTTTATCTTGCAAGGAGACTTTTTCTATGAGCAGACGAGTGGTGGTCACAGGGATGGGATGTATCAGCCCTGTAGGCAACAATGTAAGCGAAACATGGGAATCCATCCTGGCAGGCAAATCGGGCGCCGCGATGATCACCCATTTCGATGCAACCAAGCATAAAACGCGCTTTGCGGCGGAGGTCAAGGGCTTTGACCCGGTGGCTCTGTTTGGTACGCGCGAGACGCGCAAGATGGATCGCTTTACACAGTTTGCGAATGCGGTGGCACTCGAGGCTCTCGAGCAGTCCGGGCTCAAGATCGATGAGTCGAATCGCGACCGGATCGGCGTGGTGATCGGGACGGGCATTGGAGGCATTAGCACACTCCTGGAGCAGGTCGAGGTCATGCGGGAGCGCGGGCCGGAGCGGGTTAGCCCATTCCTGGTGCCCATGATGATCTCGGACAGTGCCCCGGGGATGATCGCCATCCGCTTTGGTGTGCGCGGTCCCAACATGGCGCTGGCGACCGCCTGCGCCTCGGGCAACAATGTGATCGGCGAAGCGTTGGAAATGATCCGGCGCGGCGCTGCCGATGTGATGTTCGCGGGGGCCTCGGAGGCGGCGATCGTGCCGGTTGCCATGGCCGGATTGAACGTGATGACCGCTCTTTCCACCCGCAACGAAGATCCGCAATCTGCCTCGCGCCCCTTCGACAAGGATCGGGATGGCTTCCTGATGGGCGAGGGTGCCGGCATTCTGGTCCTCGAATCTCTTGAGTCCGCTCAAAGGCGCGGCGCTAATATCCTGGCCGAGATCCGCGGCTACGGCACCACGGACGATGCTCACCATATCTCCGCTCCAGCCGAGAATGGCGCCGGGGCGGCGATCGCCATGCGGCTGGCACTCGAGCATGCGGAACTGAGCGTGACCGATATCGGTTATATCAACGCGCACGGCACCTCGACGCCGCTTAACGACAAGAGCGAGACCGCCGCGATCAAGACTGTGTTTGGCGAACAAGCATATAGTATTCCGGTTTCCTCCACCAAATCGATGACCGGTCATTTGCTGGGCGCCTCCGGTGCCCTGGAGGCGGTGTTCTGCGTCCTCGCCATGCGGGATGAGATTCTGCCCCCGACCATTAACTATCGCACACCAGATCCCGAATGTGATCTCGATTACGTCCCGAACCAGGCGCGCAAAGCCTCGCCAAAGCACGTCATGTCCAATTCTTTTGGATTTGGCGGTCACAATGCGACCCTGATCCTTAGCCGTTTTGAAGGATAAGAATCAAGGGTCAGCAGGTATCTCCGATCCCCCGCGAGATGCCTCGAAACGACCTGTCAGGTTTAAGTATAGGAGCAAGCTATGCCATACGCACACATTACCGGTTGGGGTATGTCCGCGCCCGAGCGAGTGCTGACCAATGACGACATTTCGAAAATGGTGGATACCAACGACGCCTGGATCCGAGAGCGCACCGGGATCCGCGAGCGGCACATTGCACGTGATGATCAGTTTCCCTCCACCCTGGCGGTGGAAGCCTCATTGAAGGCACTTAAGGTCGCGAACCTGCGCCCGACGGATCTGGACCTGATCATCTGCTCGACCTCTTCGCCCGAGTACATCTTCCCTGCGACCGCCTGTTTGATCCAGGACCAGCTTGGCGCGACCCGGGCGGGCGCATTCGATCTGCTGGCAGCCTGCTCCGGCTTTATTTATGCGCTCAATATGGGCGCACAAGCCATCCGCAGTGGCTCGATCAAAAGCGCGCTGATCATCGGCGCCGAGACTCTATCTCGTTTTATCAACTGGGAGGATCGCAACACCTGTATCCTCTTTGGCGATGGCGCGGGCGCGTTTGTGCTGCAAGCGAGTGAGCAACCCGGCGGCGTGCTATCCGCGGTCATGCACTCGGACGGTTCCGGCGGCGACCTTCTGACCCTTGCCGGTGGCGGCAGTCGTTATCCTGCCAACGAGTCCACCATCGTCAATGGTAAGCACTACATCCAGATGGATGGCAAGGAAGTCTTCCGCTTTGCCACGCGCGTGATGGCATCTGCTACCCAGGAAGTGCTTGGATGCGCGGGCTTGACCCTCGACCAGGTGCAGTGGATCATCCCGCACCAGGCGAATATCCGCATCATCGAGGCGGCGGCGCGCGGCCTCAAACTACCGATGGACCGCTTTATCGTGAACCTGGAACGCTATGGAAATACGTCGACGGCCTCCATTCCCATGGCGATGGTGGAGGCGCTGGAAAAGGGGCAGATCAAGCCTGGGGAGAAGATCGTCATGGTGGGCTTTGGGGCAGGCTTGACCTGGGGCGCCCTCGCCGCCGAGTGGACTGGTCCGCTGCCCAGCAAGGGCCACGTCTATCCCGAGCAATACCGCCGCTTTGCCCGGATCCGTTCTGTGGTCCGGCGCGCTTTGCGCTACATCGAAGGACTGCTCTACCGCCGCGAATTATAGTGTGGTCAAGCCCCTGCGAATGTGGTAGGATAAGGACGAATTTAAGCAAAGGAGTGTACGATGCTTGGACTACCACGTGGCGCTGAATGGATTGTCATCCTGGTGATCGTTTTGCTGCTTTTTGGCCCCGGGCGTATCGGAAAGATCGCGGCGGAGCTCGGCAAGGGGATACGGGCTTTCCGGGAGGGACTCACTAGCGAGAAGCCGGAAGATCAACCCACAGATTCGAGCGGCAATATCGAACCGAAGTAGTACTTGAAAGGCTCCCGGCACGGGAGCCTTCTTGATTCAGGAGGGGAGCTAGTAAACGAATTCCTCGATGTTCTTGTTTCTCAGCATCTCTGTAACAAATTTATCATGGTTCCTTGGAGACCCAATGGTCTGCCAGGTTCCGACAATGGTGGGTCCAATTTTCGATTGGTGATGCTCAAAAACCTGCAAAGCGCAGGCGCGCAGCGCCGCGTGGATCTCTTCGATTCCCTGCACGTTGACCGTGGAGACGGTAATGCGATAGGTGCGTGACTCGCGGATGTGATCGATCCAGACTTCCAGACGTGGAAATACCAGCAGGATCATGAGAATGATAAACGTGGCAATCAGGACAAAACCCAATTCTCCGGCACCGATGCCCATGCCCAGAGCGGCACTCAGCCAGATGGTTGCCGCCGTGGTAAGCCCACCGATCCGTCCATGTTCGCGCATGATTGCGCCCGCGCCCAGAAAGCCGATGCCCGTGACAATGTTCGCCGCGATGCGCGACGTTGTGCCGGGATCCATCGTGATAGAGAAGATCGTGAAGAGTGTGGAGCCGACCGTGATCAGAATCAGGGTACGGAAGCCTGCAGCTTTATCTCGGAACTCGCGCTCGGCGCCAATGATGCCGCCCACGAGGATCGCGAGTCCCAGTTTGATGAGGTTTTCGGTGAGGAGGTCCATGGACATATTTTACAATAGACGCTGCAGATCAAGCACCGTCGTGACAGGCATCCTGCACATGAATCCCTCGCAGACATAGACGGTCGGTTGTCCATCCAGGAGGGGACGATCTCGCAAAAGTCCGGGAGTGTGCTCTGGCGGTGGATACGCGGCAGCGGCTACGATGGTATTCGGGCGGTAGGCGCCCTGCAGGCTTTCAAGCAAGCCTTGCGCCTGCTCGGGTTCGGACGCATACACAACTGCCACCTGTTTGACGTTTGCCAGGGCGAAATCTGCTGCGGAAAGCCAGCGGGCGAACGACGTGGGATAGCGTAAGGCGTGCTGCGTCACCAGGCGCAGCGCTTGCTCCGCCAGATCGCGAAACCGTCCATTCTCGCTGAATGCAGCGAGTTTGAGCAGGGCTTCACAGGCGAGTGCGTTGCCCGAAGGCGTCGCATTATCCTGGAGATCCTTTGGACGGATCAACAACGCCCGGCTATCTTTCGATGTATCGAAAAAACCGCCATTGGGATCGCTGAACTGCTCGATCATCTCTTCTGCCAGTTCCTGAGCAGAGGCAAACCACTTGTCCTGAAAATCCGTCTGGTAAAGCTCGAGCAGGCCAAGGATGAGCGCGGCGTAATCTTCCAGAAAGACCTCCTCCGTCGTTTTCCCCTGGCGCCAGCTCCTTCTAAGCCTTGCCTCTGGACGAAGGGCATCCAGGATGAACTCTGCGTTACGTGTAGCCATTACGAGATATTTGTGACGAAGGTCAGGCTCATGGAATGCGCGCGCCGCTTCCGCCACGGTCGCCAGCATCAGCCCGTTCCAGGCGGTCAGGATCTTGTCGTCGGTGCCCGGGCGGACGCGGGAGGCGCGCCGCTCGAGCAGCCTGGCATGGCTTTCAGCCAACCTGCCCGGAACCGCACCCGGGTCCAGGTGGAAACGGACGGCCAGGGAGGCATCATCCAGAGCGCGCTGGAGTACGGTCTTCCCCTCCCAGTTGCCGCGCGGCGTGATCCCGTAGGCGGCTTCGAAGAACTCCGCCTCCACCCCGAGCACTTCGCGGATCTCTTCCACGGTCCAAACGTAGAACTTGCCTTCCTCACCCTCGGAGTCGGCATCCAGGCTGGAGTAGAATCCGCCGGCGGGATGGGCAAGCTCGCGCGCCACAAAATCGAGCGTCTCGATCACGACCTGTCGGAAATGCGGCTCCCGGGTCACTTGCCAGGCATGCAGGTAGGCACGGGCGAGCTGGGCGTTATCGTAAAGCATCTTTTCGAAATGGGGGACACGCCAGAAGTTATCGACGCTATACCGGGAAAAACCACCGGCGACCACATCATACATCCCTCCACGTGACATGGCATTCAACACATGGACGACCGGCTTGAGCGCATCTTGATTACCGGCCAGGTAGCGCCGCAGCAAGAACTCGATCGTCATGGGCTGCGGGAACTTGGGCGCCGCGCCCCAGCCACCGTAGCCCCAATCGTAAGAGTCGACTAAAGCCCTGGCAACGGCGTCGAGGTCCTCTTGAGAGAAAGACGTATCGCCAGCTCGATCGCTGCTCATCGCCTGTTGCAGGTGGCTCGAGACCTGGTTGCTTACCCGGTCAATCTCATCCGGTTCCTCCTGCCAGGCGCGGGCAATGCCTGCCAGCAGATCGCGGAATGCCGGCATGTTGTAGCGCTGCACGGGCGGAAAATACGTCCCGGCATAGAATGGCTTGAGGTCCGGAGTCAGAAACACAGACATGGGCCAGCCACCCGAGCCGGTCATGGCGACCGTGGCTTGCATGTAGATTGCGTCGATATCAGGACGCTCCTCGCGGTCGACCTTGATGTTCACAAAATGCTCGTTCATGAACGTCGCGGTCTGCTCGTCCTCGAAAGACTCATGCGCCATGACGTGGCACCAGTGACAGGCTGCGTATCCGATGCTGAGAAAGATGGGTTTATTTTCCGTGAGGGCCCTGGTAAGGGCTTCCTCGCCCCAGGGATACCAGTTGACGGGATTGTCTGCATGCTGCAGTAAATACGGGGAGCTTTCATTTACCAGCTGATTTGCCATGATCACCTCTAAACCGAATATTACCTGAAATTATATTGCATTAGGAGCCAGTAGGATCCTATCATACGGTAATGAATTCGTCTGGTCTTGTCCGCACGGCTTGTTTCGATCATAGTTTCACCAGGAGCGGATCGCGGCGCCTGCCGGCCGCTCCCGGACACCGGATTTTTTCCTCGAGCAGAACGCGGAACGGGACCTCAGTCCGCGGGCAGGAGCACCTCGGTCACGCCGGATCCGCGCTGGAACATCTGGCCGCGATTCAGCCAGACGACAAGGACAGCCACAGCAATGAAGAATAGGTTATCCCAGGGCTGGGCGTCCGGCCAGATCGGGTTCATCATTTGCAGATGGAAGAGGGCTGCAATCAGGAGGCTGCCGCGCGAGGCGTTGAATAGAGGTGTCAGGATAATGCATATCGCTACGACGCCGGCAAAATAGGGTCCGAAGGACCAGGCGCTCTGAGGCGTCCCGCTCATCAGGAAGGCAGGAATGTGCCAGGCAGCCCAGATCAAGCCGAGGATCAAGCCAGCCCAGAAGGGAGCAAGCTTGCGCTGAAGCAAGGGCAGAGCAACACCTCTCCAGCCGAACTCCTCGATGGGCCCCAGAAACAACGCCTGGGCAAGCGCAGGGAGTACCATGTACCAAGGCGAAAATGCGAAGGGATCGCGAATGGTCCACTTGATCGCCGCAGCGACATAGACAACAGCAGGAATGCCAACCAGCAGGAATATCCACCAGGATCGAGGCGCCCGCCACAGGGTCAGGCGACGAAGGAAGCTGCCAAGCCCCTGGAGTCCGTAATACCAGAGAACGAGGAAGATGCCTGCAAAACCTGGCGAGTATACGGCCAGAATAAAAAGCGGATTGGTCGTGCTGATCTCACCAAAGAGGGCGATGATCTGGTCGGTGAAGAGGATCAGGAGCGCTGCAAGCCCCCAGGTCAAGCCAAACGTGATCCCCAGAAATGGGATGAGCGCTTTCACTCCCATGATCCTTCCTGATGTCGAGCGGAGGGGCTCAGAGATGGTGTTGGTAGTCATGGTATTCTCCAATTCGTGCTTTGTCCAGCATCATACTTGACGGACAATAAAAAAACGCCTGTCGATTGGGGAGTCTTAGACTATCCAGGCGGACAGGTGGTTTTCCCCTGGCCGCAACAAGATTCAGACGATTTTGTCTGGTTCCAGCTGCAGGTTCACTTCCTGCCATTTGCGGACCGAGTTGATCCGGAAGATCCGTCCGCAGTCCTTGAGATGCTCCGCGCGGACGTTTCTTTCCACGACTTGTCCTGTTTCCAGTAGATGAGCACGGAATGTCCCTGGCAATACACCGGAGGAAATGGGCGGCGTCAGATATTGGCCGCCCAGCTCCACCACCAGGTTGCCGATCGTAAACTCAGTCAGCTCGCCGGATTCGTTGTAGAGCAGAACGTCGTCATGTCCATCGCAGCCTGTCCGCGCTGCTTCGTAGGCTGTGCGGTTTGTCGTTTTGTGAAAAAGAAACACATTCCTGGAATCGACTGGTTCCCGGGCAAGGCAAGCCGTAAGAGGTTCCGACTGCTCTTCAGTTCCAACGGGCGTCGCTTTTGAATCCAGCCGTCCATTCCTACTGAGGAGCACGCGAACGCGCTGAGGTGAGGAGAAGTGCATAGCGATCTGCTCGAGATAGCGATCCAGCTTTTCTCTCGAGATGCGGAATCCAAAATACGCTGCCGAGTCGAGCAGACGTTCCACATGCTTGCCCTGCAAGAAAAAGCCCTCGCCAGGCGTCCACAATATGGTTTCCAGCAGCGAAAAGTCCGGCGCTTGTTCCGTGAGAACCCGCGCTTTGAGCAGCGCTTCGGCATACTCATCGGGGCTGCCGGAGTCCCAGACGATGCCGCCGCCAACGCCATATTCCGCTTTTCCCTGCTCCCGGTCCACGAATACCGTGCGAATTGCGACGTTGAAGCTTGCTTTTCTGCCTGGCGCCAGGTAGCCTATGCTGCCCGTGTAGATGCCGCGTGGCGTGCTCTCCAGCTCGCTGATGATTTGCATGGTGCTGACTTTTGGCGCGCCCGTGATGGAGGCGCATGGAAAAAGTGCAGAGAAAATTTCGGTAAGGGTTGCACGTGTCCTGGCCGTGACCGTGGAGGTCATTTGCCAGAGGGTCGGGTAACGTTCAACCTGAAACAATTCATGGACCCGGATGCTGCCAAGCTCCGCGATCCGCCCGAGGTCATTCCGGATCATGTCCACGATCATCACATTCTCGGCGCGGTTTTTCTCCGAGGCTCTCAGCCATTGGGAACGCTCGATATCCTCTGCTGTGGTTCTACCCCGCCCGGTAGTCCCTTTCATCGGGCGGCACGTGATCGTGTGGCCCTCGAGCTGAAAGAACAACTCAGGAGAAGCCGAGCAAATAACATACCGGCCCGTATCTACATAAGCAGCATAATTGTTTTGCGTCTGGGTGAGATGGAGAAAGAGTTCCCATGCATCACCGCCAAAAGCAGCCTGTAGCCGCATTGTGTAATTGACCTGGTATGTGCGGCCCCGTGCAATCTGCTCTTTGATCCGTTCCATCGCTCCATTAAAGGTCTCGCGGCTTACGCCGGGCTCCCAGTCCAGCAACTCTTTTGGTCTTTGCGGTTCGGGCAACCTGATCCGGCGCGGTTCTCGGAAGAGGCCGAACCAGAGATATGGAAACTGTTCTGCGGCAGGGGAGGTTGGAAGAGCCGAGTCAAACGCCGGAGCAGCTTCATAGGCAATGAAGCCCGCCGCGAAGCAACGATCCCTTTCTACTCGTCTCTCAATATCGTGCAGCGCAGGTAGGACATCGTGGAGCGACTCCGCTCTGATGATGCGATGAGGATCGTCGAAATGTAGCCACCCTGCCGGATCTTTCAGAATGATCTCATTCACGCGGACCGTTGCGTCTTGTGGTTTAATTTCCATTATGCTCAAATGGACTCAAATCCTATCCCGGTGGCTGCCTGCACTGCTGGTGATGATGGTCATCTTCGTGTTCTCGGCGCAGCCTTCCGCCAATCTGCCAGATTTCGACTGGCTGGATCGCATTGTGAAAAAAGGCGGCCACATGATCGGGTACGCACTTCTGGCGCTCGCATACTGGCGTGCACTTGGCTTCCATCGTGAGAAACGCTGGCTCGCATGGATGCTGGCGCTCGCTTATGCAGCCACCGATGAATTCCACCAGTCGTTTGTCCCGGGCAGATCGCCAGCTATTCTGGATATCCTCGTTTTCGATAACATGGGGGCGCTAATTTCACTTTGGCTTGCAGGCAAATATCGGAAACAAAAACGACCGGACAACCCTCGTCCAATCGTCAAACAGCCCGGTTCCTGAACGAGAACAGGTTATTCAAACTCAATCTCGATCTCCTCTTCTTCTTCCCAATCTGCTGAGCGATCGATTTCAATGTCACTAAACAGCGTTTCCTGACGCGCTTCGATGCGATAGCGTTTCACCAGCTCGAGCATTGCCAGGAACGTAACGACGACCTCGAGCCGCGAAGCGCCCGGGTTGAGCAAGGCGCGGAACGTCGAGCGCTGCACGTCCCGCATGGTCCTGGTGATCAGGTCGATCTTCTCGCGAATGGTGATGCGCGGTGGGGCGATGATCACGCCCAGGGGCTGTTTTTCGCGCTCCTTCGCGAACGCTTCCTGCGCCGCGGCGACGAGATTCTCCAGGGTTAGATTGGATAGATCCAGCCTGGGTTCCACCCTGGGCGGGGGCGCTACGCGCAGATAGGTGCGCAGGTTGGCGTGCTGGCGCTCATTGAGCCAGCCCCCGATCTCCTTGAAGCGCTTGTACAGCTTCAACTGGTCTACCAGCGACCGGGCGAGATCTTCCTCGCCAGGCGCGCGGACAGGCGGTCTGGGCAGCAGCGCTTCCGATTTGATCTGGACGAGCTTCGTGGCGATGACCAGGAATGCCGAGATCTCGTCGGGGTTGAGCTGCTCCAGCCCTCGGATGTAGACTAGATACTGATCTGTGACCATTGCCAGGGATACGGAGGTGATATCCAGCTCGGCGCGCTCGATCAGGTTCAGCAGCAGGTCGAGCGGACCCTGGTAAACCGGCGTCTGCACGTTATAGTTGAGCTGGCGTCCCAGCAGGCTTTCCATAGGCGGAGAATTATACCCCTAGCTATCTGCATAAGATATAATTTCCGCATGGCAGACAAGCTTACCCATCTCGACGAGCAGGGCCGTGCCCGCATGGTGGACGTTGGCCACAAGCCGGACACGGAACGCGTCGCAGTGGCGCGCGGCGAGATCCACATGAAAAGGGAAACTCTGGAGTTGATCCGCGCCGGACAGATCAAAAAGGGAGATGTACTGACCGTTGCCCAAATCGCCGGCATCAGCGGGTCCAAACGGACGTCCGAGCTGATTCCGTTGTGCCATCCGCTTCCGCTCACAAAAGTGGACGTGGACCTCGAGTTGGACGACTCGCTCCCGGGCGTGGTGATCACCGCCACGGCGAAAACTATTGGCAAGACGGGTGTGGAGATGGAGGCGCTGACCGCGGTCTCGGTCGCGGCGCTGACCGTGTACGATATGGCAAAAGCCGCTGAAAAGACCATGCGGATTCAAAACATCCGTCTCGTCGAAAAACATGGTGGCCAAAGCGGGGATGTGGTGAATCCATGATCGTATCCATTCTCCGATTGCCGTTCGCGCGGAGCGAGGCGCAGTAAAGCTCTATGAATTACCAGGTGATCAATTTCCACGATAAACTAGCCAAGTTCTCTGAGCGTTGGTCCCCGAAGATCATTGCACAAATGAATGATTATCATCTCAAGGTTGCCAAATTACAGGGTGAATTTATCTGGCATGAGCATCCTGAAACCGATGAAGTGTTCGTTGTCCTGCACGGTCAATTGCTGATCCAGTTGCCTGACGGAGAAGTCACACTGCGGGAGGGAGAGATGTTTGTGGTTCCAAAGGGACTGAAGCACAAGCCGGTTGCCGGGCACGAATGTCACATCCTGCTGGTAGAGCCGGTGGGTACGGTCAACACCGGTGAAGTCGTCGATGAAAGGACCACCGCACAGGACGTCTGGATATAAGGGTATATGAATCGAGTCAAACTACTTTTCTTTGCTACCTTGCGCGACCGCGCCGGGACGAAAACCATGGAGCTGGAGATTCCCGCGGACCTGACGGTCCAGGGTCTAAAGGACAAGCTCTCAGCAGAATATCCGAATCTGAAGGATTCCATGCTTAGTGTGATCATCACCATCAATCGCGAATATGCGTTTGACGAGGCAGTTATTCCCGCTGGCGCAGAGCTGGCGATGTTCCCGCCAGTGTCGGGCGGCTGAAACCTGGCGCTCAGCGGAGCGACGTGCGCATTTCGAGGAGCGCAGTCGAAGCGCGGTGTCTTGCGATCACTTCATCTACCAGGAGAATGCTCACCTGCCCTAGCAGGTGGTGCTAGGGTCGTCGACGTGAACGCCGGCCTCGCAACGACATACCTTTTACTATGGACCTTCCAACCATCTTCTCGATTACCGAAGACGAGCTCGACCTGAATGACCTGCTGGCAAAAATCACGCTCACCAGCACCGGCGCGGCCGCGATCTTTACGGGTATGGTCCGGGGCCAGACCACGCGCGGGGATGCCCATGACACGGATTATCTTGAGTACGAAGCCTATATTCCGATGGCGGAGGCAAAAATGAAGCAGGTTGCCGATGAGATCCGAGAGAGATGGCCCGTGATCGAAGGCATCGCCATCGTCCAGCGGATCGGCAAGCTCTATCCGAAGACGCCCACGGTCCTGATTGCCTGCACGGCCGCGCACCGGGATACGGGTGTTTTCGAGGCGGCGCGCTATGGGATCGATCGCCTCAAGGAAATCGTGCCCATCTGGAAGAAAGAGGTGAGCCCGGGTGGCGAGTTCTGGGTGGAGGGGGACTATTTTCCCAAAGCCGGCGAATAGACAACTGCGCAAGTTGTAGTGTACGGCTGCGCCTCCAGCGTGACGTGCAGCCGGATTCGGGGTTTTCTTTACTGCAAAATCTGGCACGTGTAATGTGAGGAGTGCATGGAACGAATTGTGATCACAGGCATGGGGACGGTTAATCCACTTGGCTTAACTGTGGAGGAGAGTTGGAACAACGCGATCAATGGCGTCTCCGGAGTGGGGCCCATAACCTTATTTGACCCGTCCGCGTTGAATGTGCACTTTGCCGCCGAGGTCAAGGCTTTCGAGCCCGACCGTTACATGGATCCGAAGGAAGCGCGCCGGCGTGATCGCTTCGAGCAGCTGGGTATTGCCGCGGCGAAGGATGCTCTGGCAAACTCGGGTCTAGAAATCACGGAGGCGAATTCCGGGCGCATCGGTGTGCTGGTATCGTCCGCGATCGGCGGGATCAAATCATTGCAGGACGCGGTCATTACGAACCACACCGAAGGTCCCCGCCGGGTCAGCCCATTCCTGATTCCGATGCTCATGCCCAATGGGGCAGCCGGGATGATCGCGATCGACCAGCAGATCAAGGGTCCCTGTTTTTCGGTCGCGTCTGCCTGCGCATCCGGCGCCGACGGGATCGGTACGGCGTTCCTGATGCTCAGAGCTGGCATGATCGATGGGGCTCTTGCCGGGGCTGCCGAAATGACCATCTGCTCCACCGGCGTGGCGGCTTTCGATCGGGTGGGCGCCATGTCGCGCCGCAACAACGATTATTCGATGACGCCACAGCCCTTCGACAAGAACCGCGATGGTCTGGTGATGGGCGAGGGCGCCGCCGTGCTTGTGCTGGAGACTGAGTCGCATGCGCGGGCGCGCGGCGCCAACATCCTGGCGGAGCTGGCAGGCTACGGCGCCACCGCGGATGCTTTCCACGTGACGGCGCCGCACGAGAATGGCGAGGGTGGCTCTGCGGCTATGCGGATGGCGCTTGCGTCTGCCCGGGCAACCGTGGACGATCTGGGCTACATCAACGCCCACGGGACGGGAACGTCGCTCAACGACCAGTCGGAAACCCGCGCCATCAAAGCCGCGTTTGGCGAGAAGGCGTACGAAATCCCCATTTCGTCTACGAAATCCATGACAGGACATATGATGGGCGCCACCGGGGCGCTGGAGGCAATCTTCTGCGTACAGGCGGTCCGCGACGGCGTATTGCCACCCACCATTCACTATGAGACGCCCGACCCCGAATGTGACCTGGATTACATTCCGAACGAGTCGCGCGAGAAGAAGATCGATCTGGCGATCAGCAACGCGTTTGGTTTCGGCGGGCACAATGCCGTGCTGGCGATCCGACGATATCGCTAGCCCTGTGAAGCCTCAACCGCCAGAAGGCGCAGGCTGCAAAAGCTGAAGAGGGGCAAGAGTCTTGTTGCTCTACGACTTCGAGAAA
>DAITPI010000018.1:0-6774 GCA_036833655.1 Anaerolineales bacterium
CTGCCGCCTCCTGCTGCCACCAATACCCCTCTGTCCATTCCCACGTTGCCGCCAGCGACCAACCGCCCTCCTGCCGCCACTGCCACACCTCTATGTGACCTGGCGCAGTTCATCAAGGATGTCAACATCCCGGATGGGTCGCAGCTCGCTCCGGGCGCAGCCTTCACCAAAACGTGGCGGTTGCGGAATGCCGGCGTCTGCACCTGGACGGGGTACTCACTGATCTTCGATAGCGGCGACCAGATGGGCGGCACCGCCCAGGCGATCGGATCCGTAGCCCCCGGGCAGGACGTGGACGTCTCGGTCAATTTCACCGCGCCCACGGCGCCCGGCTCGTATCGCAGCTACTGGCGCATCCGCAACGCCTCCGGCGTCCTGGTCCCGGTCCTGGGCGGGACCCAGGGCAAGTCCTTCTTCGTCGATATCAAGGTGGTAGCAGCCAGCTCGGGCCTCGACCTGCACACGCGCGCCACCGACGCCAACTGGGTCAGCACGGCAGCGACACTTACCTTTGGCGGATCAGATTCAGACCCCAACGGTTTTGCCAAGTACCGTAACAGCGAGAAGCTGGAGGATGGCTCCACACCTCCCAAGATCCTTGAGATGTATCCGCACTGGGTAACTGACGGCGTCATCACCGGAACGTATCCTGCCTATACAGTGGTATCCGGCGAGCATTTCAAGGCAAGGATCGGGTTCCTGGCAAACACCGATGGAACCTGTGGCGCCGGGAATGTGAAATTCCAGCTAAATTATAAGGAAGGGACTGCCACCCGGCCGCTTGGCGAATGGACGGACACCTGCGATGGCATTATGAAGGACGTCGATGTGGACCTGACGAGTATCGCCGGCAAGACCGTCCAATTTGTTCTGGCTGTCTTTGCCAACGGACCCTCTACACAGGACTCGGCTGTCTGGGTCAATCCCAGGGTGGCATTACCCTGATAGAATGACGAGCGCCTGCCCCCCGGTCGGGCGCTCTTTATACCGCTTGTGGGAGAGCCAAAGGGGACTTCTAATGAATTTGCGTGCCGAATTTCACTTTCAGGGCTAGCGGATTATGGGGCACCCGGTAAAAAGGTATAATTATTGGCCCCACTAGCTGTATGGAAAGGAACTGTTAATGTCTGACCTCCGCACGCATAAAACTCTAGTCCTGCTCATCGCTCTGGCGCTGCTCATTACGGCATGCGGCGCCCCGGCAGCGCCGGACTCCACCATCTCGACTGCTGTCGCCCAGACGGTCCAGGCAGGGGAAGTGCTCACAGCGACTGCGAACGCGCCCACGCTGACGCTGCAGGCGCCCACCGCCGAGGTGACAGCGGCCGCGGCGACCCCAACCAGCGCGGCGACCCTCGTCTCTGCGCCGCCGGATCCCAATTGTGCCAAAGCATCCCTGATCGCGGAAAACCCGCCCGACCAGACGCTGCTGAGACCAGGCGAGTACTTCTGGAAAACATGGACGGTACAAAATGTCGGCACCTGCACCTGGTCAACGGCGTACAAACTGATCTTCTTGAAGGGCGACTTAATGGGCGGACTCACCGCTTACCAGCTCCCCGACGATGTGGCGCCTAATGAGCAGATCGATATTTCCATCTACCTGCAGGCGCCTCCGACCCTGGGGACCTTCACGGGCTACTGGCGCCTCCAGAGTCCCTGGGAGGCGAATTTTGGCGTCGGCGCCTACGATGAGCCCATCTACGTCCAGGTGGTTGTCTCCGACGACAAGAAACCGGATTATGGCGTGACCAGCGTCGATTACCAATTGGTGCGAGATCCAGCGGTCGGCTGCCCTACCAATGTGCGCTTCACCATCTATGCTACCATCACGACCAACGGTCCAGCAGACGTGGATTATCGCTGGGTTCAGAGTGACGGCAACAGCATGGAGCAAGCGAAGCCACTCGACTTCAAGGAAGCAGGCTCGGTCACACTCAAGCGCGAATGGATGATCGGCAAGGGTGATAGCCCCAACCCCCGGTGGGCGCAGATCATCATCGAGAATCCGGACTACCAGGAGTTTGGCAAAGTGGAAATCTTGAACGTTTGTCCATAAACAGGGCTGAGCAAGAGTGCCGAAGTTGGTGCGCAAGCATGACTTCGGCACTCTTTTTATTTGGGAACTCGAGAACCGCTCGAAACGTCTAAATGAGGGCTTGTTTACATACTGGAGGCACACATGCATGGCATGCTTTTGAAGAAAACCCTTATTCCTATCCTGGCGCTGGCAGCCATCCTGGCTTGCAGCGGGCCATTCGTAGCGGCCACGCCGCAGCCGGCTGCCACGCTCAACGCGCTGTATACGGCCGCCGCGCAAACCCTGGAGGGGATGTCGACGCAGGCGGTTGCCACGCAGTTCACCCCGACGCCGACCCTGTCCCTCTCCACCAGCCCGACGGCGACTTCGACCGTTTTCCCGACCTACACGCCCGTTCCGCCGATTTCCTCCCCTGTCCCGGTCAGCCGCTGTGATGCCGCGGCATTCGTCAGCGATGTCACCTACCCGGATGGAACCACAGTGAGCCTCGGGAGCACGTTTACCAAGATCTGGAGACTGAAAAACGTCGGTACCTGCACCTGGACCACTTCCTATGCCCTGGTGTATGTGACCGGAGAGCGATTCTCGGCGCCGGCAGCAGTTTCGATCCCGACCAACGTGGGACCGGGACAGACGGTTGACCTGGCGGTCAATCTGACGGCGCCCAGCCAGAGCGGTCGTTATCGTGGCTTCTGGAAGCTGCGCAATTCGTCCAATGTGCTGTTTGGCATTGGGCCCGAGGCGGATTCCAATTTCTACGCGGATGTCAATGTGACCGGCTATGTGATCACCGGCTACGATTTCCTCTCCAATTACTGCCAGGCCGGCTGGCAAAACGATAACCAGGATCTGCCCTGTCCGGGCACCCAGGGAGACGATAACGGCTTCGTCATCGTTCTTAACTCGCCCAAGATGGAGGACGGCAAGAGCGATGGCAACGGCCTGTTGACATACCCCGAGCGAGGCCGGCAGGGATTCATCAGCGGCAAGTACCCGCCCATCCGGATCCAGTCCGGCGACCGCTTCCAGGCACTGATCGGCTGCGAGTACCAGGCCAACGACTGTGATGTGATCTTCAAGCTCGAATATCAGATTGGAAGCAATCCCCGGCGAACCCTGGGCCAGTGGCGTGAGGTCTACGAGGGCCAGTTCTACCCGATCAACATCGACCTGAGCTCGTTGAGCGGAGAAAACGTAAAATTCATCCTGTCGGTCCAGGCGAATGGCAACTCCCATGAGGACTTTGCCCTGTGGATCAACCCGCGTATCTCGCGGCAGAGCTCCCAGCCCGCCACGGCGACCTTTACATCCGCACCGCCAACCGCGACGCCCACCTACACCGCCACTGTGGCAGCGACCTTCACCGCAACGGCAACCGCCACGGCGACTGCCACCGCAACAGCAACGTTCACCCCTACGGCAACAGCTACAGCAACTGCCACGTCTACCCCGTAGGCTGGAACTGCCCTGCATACTGCCTTGGCGGTATAATGAAACTGGAAGTGTGAGGCACACGCTGCTACATGCCCCACTTCCAGTCCACCATTTCGAGTGTAATTCCATGGAGGTAACAAGATGCTCGTTCGTAAATTCCCGCGGCGAATCCTCTTCAGCCTGCTGACCGCCGCCCTCGCACTCGGAGCGTGCAACGTGGGGGCTACACCTGCTCCAACGATCGACGTGAATGCCATTAATACCGCGGCGTTCAACACAGCCATGGCGCAGGTTGGCGCCCAACAAACCCAGACCGCTCTTGCTGCACCTTCCGCAACTTCACAGCCGACCAATACTGCTGTCGCCCTGGGGACTGTCGCGCTGCCCACCACAGGCGGTGCCCTGCCCACGGCGGGAGGCAGCGGAGCGCTTCCGACTGTCTCCTTCAATATCACTCCAAATGCCAATACCACTCCGCTTGCCGGGTTCACTCCCCTGGCAGGCTCCACCGCGGCGCCAGCCGGGCCCACCGCGTCCCTTGGCGATGCATGCAACAACAGCGCCTTTGTGGCGGACGTTACAATTCCGGACAACAGCGTTTTGAAGCCAGGCATTAATTTTGAGAAGACCTGGCGAATCCAGAACACAGGCACCTGCACCTGGGATGAGGGCTATACCCTGGTCTACATCGGCGGCACAACACCGAATCTGGATCCCTATGATCTGCAGATCAAGAACAGCAAGGATTTCATCGCGGGCGGAGCGACGGCCGATCTGACCGTCAAGCTGACCACTCCTTGCGGTCCCGGTGAATATAATGGGACCTGGAGAATGCGCAGTGACACGGGCTACTTCTTTGGCACGCCGCTATCCGTGTATGTCAAAGTCACAGAAAAATGCTGAACATAAAGGAGGCTGGATGAAGTTCAAACTTTTGGGTAGCGTGATCCTACTGTCCATGCTGGCGGCAGCCTGCGGAGCTTCGAACACGCCCGGTCAAGATCCGACACCGGATATTGCAGCGGTACGCACCTCCGCGGCCAGCACAGTGGTGTCGCAGTTCACATTGACCGCTGCTGCGTTTACACCCACGCCGTCCCAGCCAACAAATACGCCCGCCCCACAAGCCAGCGCCACCGGTACAGGCACAGGGACAAGCGCCACGGCGACCGTTCCCTTTGCGCAGGTGACCAATGCGGCAGGCACCGTCGTGGCACTATGTGATAGCCTGGATTTCGTCGCCGATGTGAACGTCCCAGATGACACGAATATGGCGCCCGGCCAGGATTTTCTCAAGACCTGGCGGGTCAAAAATACGGGGTCGTGTCCCTGGGGAGCAGGCTATAAGTTGGTGTACGCTGGCTATGCGTCTGAAATGTCCGGCCAGGCTCAGCCACTCGCCCAGGTGGTGCAGCCCGGGCAGGAGGTCGAAGTCTCGGTTCAATTTACCGCTCCGGATGATATCGGTGAATACTTGAGTGCCTGGCAAATGGCGAATCCCCAGGGTGTCACGTTTCCTGAAGCCGTGTATGTAAGGATCATCGTACAATAAGGTTTGTGTCCAACCGCCTGAAAGAGCTGATCAAGGAGAAGGCGCGCCAGCTGGGATTCCTCCTGGCTGGCGTAACCTCTCCCGAACCCCCTCCCCACTTTTCTACATTCGAGAGCTGGCTCGCCCGCGGGCATCACGGCAGCATGGGCTATCTCGCCACCGAGCGTTCCCGGAGGCGCCGCGGCGATCCACGTCAGATCCTGCCGGAGTGCAAGTCTATTCTGGCTCTTGCGACGCCGTATAGTCCCCCCCATCCCGCGGCGAAAGGGACGGGAAGGATCGCCGCCTACGCCCGGGGCGAGGACTATCATGACGTTCTCCCCGCGCGCATGCAGGAGCTGGTCCGATTCATCGACGAACAAGTGGGAAGACCGGTGAAGAATCGCTGGTACACCGATACCGGTCCGATCCTTGAGCGGGACCTTGCGCAGCGGGCTGGCATTGGCTGGATCGGAAAAAATACGTGTCTTATCCACCCGAAGCATGGATCCTATTTTCTGCTGTCTGAAATCTTCCTGGACCTCGAGCTCGAGCCGGACTCCCCCCTGGTCACCGATCACTGCGGCACGTGTACCCGCTGCATCGAAGCCTGTCCCACCGATTGCATCCTTCCCGACCGTACACTCGACGCGACGCGCTGCATCTCGTATCTCACGATCGAGCTCAAGGAGGATATCCCGCCGGAATTACGTGAAAAGACCGGAGAGTGGGTCTTCGGCTGCGACATCTGCCAGATGGTCTGCCCGTGGAACCGGTTTGCCGAGAAAGGGGATCCTGCTTTTGAGAGCCACCGATCGGATTCCCCTCTGACCGAGGAAATGATTCTCACCCCCCAGGCTTTTAGCCAACGCTTCAAGGGCAGCCCGGTCAAACGCGCCAGGCGGCGTGGTTACCTGCGCAACGTTGCGGTTGCCCTTGGCAACACAGGCGACATGCACGTGCTGCCGGTTCTGCAAAACGCGCTGAACGATGAAGAGAGACTGGTGCGTGAGCATGCAGGCTGGGCGATCCAAAAAGTGTCCGGCGCCGAGCGGAGTGAGCCGCCAGGCGAGCGCAGTCAAAGCGCGCCTATCAGTAATTCCTAACTCCCCGCCAACCATAAAATTCTATGAACAGACTCCTTATCGCTACCAATAACAAAGGCAAAGTCAAAGAGCTGCATGACTTGCTCAAGGATATCGAGATCGAGCTCCTCACCCCGGGGGATATCGGCCTGGACCTGGATGTGCTCGAAGATGGCTCCTCCTATGCGGAGAACGCGACAAAGAAGGCAGCCGCCTTCGCGCTCGCCAGTGGACTGATCTCCCTGGCAGACGACTCGGGCCTGGAGGTAGATGCACTGCATGGCGCGCCGGGTCTCTATTCGGCGCGCTATGGCTCCACTAACGGCGAGAAGCTCTCCGATGCAGAGCGCCGCCTGTTCCTGATCCGGAATCTACAGGGCAGACCCCGCCCGTGGACCGCGCGCTTCCATGCCACCATAGCCATTGCAAATCCCAGCGGACAAACACAGCTTGCAGAGGGATGGTGCGAGGGGGAAATCATTCCCGAAGAGCGCGGCACGGGTGGCTTTGGCTACGACCCGATCTTTCTGTTGACTGACCTGGGAAAGACCATGGCAGAGCTATCCATGGCAGAAAAAAACCGCCTGAGCCATCGGGCGCGGGCAGTGATGAATGCTAAGGGGATTTTACAAAGCTTCTTTGTATAGGAGGCGCTCTCTAGCGCCTGTGTCGCAAATCCACCG